>NZ_JBFUGA010000002.1:0-141018 GCF_056403155.1 Methylobacterium sp. P3_A11 | reverse complement strand
CCAGCGGCGCCGCGTGCGCGGCTGGACCCGCGCGGGTCGAGGCCGTGGCGGGAATCGGACCCCGGGGGGAGATCCGCCTGGAGTCGGGCGCCCGGGCGGTGCCCGATTCCCTGCGGTGGCCGGACGCGCCGGCGGCTGCCGCCGCAGCGCAGGCGTGGCTCGAGGCCTGGCGGGGGGCCAGCGTCACGGTGGTCCCCCGCGGGCAGCCCGACCGCTGGGATCGGGAGCGGGCCGATATCCTGACCGCCACGGAGGACGGGGATCTGGCGGGCGCCCTCATCGCGGCGGGGCTGGCCTTCGCGGACGCGAACGAAGCCGATGCGCTCTGCCGGCCCGCCCTGCGCCTCGCGGAGGCCGCCGCCCGGAGGCGCGGGCTCGGCCTCTGGCAGGAGCCGCTCCCGGCGGCGCAGGACGGGGCGGCGCTCCGGGCGCGGGCCGGCCAATTCGTAGTCGTGGAGGGCCGCGTCCGCCACGTCGGCGAGCGGGGCGCACGCACCTATCTCGATTTCGCCGCCCGCGGCACGGACGGCCTGACGGTGACGGTATCGAAACGCACTTGGCGAATGATGCGCGCCCGTGGTTTGAGTGCGACCTCGCTCGAAGGCCGGCGCGTGCGGGTGCGCGGCCTCCTGGAGGTCTGGCGCGGCCCGACCCTGGAGGCCGCCGCCGACGCGATCGAGATGCTGGAGGAGGCGGACCGGCCGGAGGCCGATCCGGACGGGGAACGGGGATTGCGGCGCTGATCGCGATGGGCGGGATCACGGGGCGAATCATCGGACGGCGCGTCCACGGGGCGTGGCACCGTCCGTGCGGGCTGGCGGCGCTCGGCGGGCTGGCCCTGCTGCTCGGCGCCTGCGTCGCCGACCAGACCGACGCGACCGTGCGGTCGGCCGTGGTGCGGGTGCCCGCGGAGGCGCCGCGCACCACCGGCCGCGAGCGCGCCGCGGATGCCGACCACCTCAAGCTGGTGGCCTCCTTCGGGGGCGAGGCACGGGCGCCCAACGTGACGCGGATGCTCACGGAGGTGACCGACCGCCTCGTGAAGGCGAGCGACCGGCCCGACCAGTCCTACACGGTGACGCTCCTCGACTCGCCCGCGGTCAACGCCTTCGCGCTGCCGAACGGGCGGCTCTACGTCACCCGCGGCCTCGTGGCCCTGGCGAGCGACACCTCCGAGGCGGCGGCCGTGCTGGCGCACGAGATGGCTCACGTGACCCTCAACCACGCCACGGCCCGCAGCGAACTGGAGCTGCGCTCGGCCCTGGTCAGCCGCGTCGTGGCCGACGTGCTGAACGATCCCGATACCGGCGCGCAGTTGCAGCACCAGTCGCGCTTCGCCCTGGCCCGCTTCTCCCGCGAGCAGGAGCTGGAGGCGGACGCCACCGGCGTGCGCACCCTCGCGAAGGCCGGCTACGATCCGTTCGCGGCCGGCCGCTTCCTCACCGCCCTCAACCGCTCGACGGGGTTGAAGGCCGGCAGTACCGGCGAGCCCGACATGCTGGCGACCCATCCGGGCACGGTTGAGCGGATCACGCAGGTCACCCGGGCGGCGCGGCGCATCGGCGCACCGGGCATCGGCACCGACGACCGCGCCTCGTACCTCGCGGCGGTGGACGGGCTCGCCTACGGCGACAATCCACGCGACGGCGCCGTGCGGGGCCACCGCTTCATCCATCCCGGCCTGGGCATCGCCTTCGAGGTGCCGGAGGGCTTCACCCTGGAGAACACCCGCGCGGCGGTTCTGGGAACGACCCAGGACGGCAGCCGACGCCTGCTGTTCGACCAGATCGAGGCCAAGGACGGCCAGCCCCTCGACGCGGTGCTGAAGGCGAGCTGGAACGACGCCTTCGACCCCGCCGGCTTCGAGACCCGTGAGGTCGCCGGCCATCCGGCGGCCTTCGCGCTGTCGCGGGGCAAGGACTGGACCTTCCGCTTGGCGGCGATCCGGATCGGCGAATCGACCTTCCGGATGATCATGGCGGCCAAGGGGGCCGCTGATCCCGATCCGGCCTTCCGCCGCTGGGCCGCAACCCTCGTCGCCGTATCACCCGACGAGACCGTCCTGCATCCCCTGCGGCTGCAGGTGGTTCAGGCGACCGCGACCAGCGCCGAGGACCTCGCCCGCCGCATGGCGGTGCCGGACCGGGCGCTCGACCGGTTCCTGGTTCTCAACGGGCTGGAACGGGGCGCCCCGCTGGTGCCGGGCCGCAGCTACAAGATCGTGGCGGAATAGCCGCCCTGCGCGGCTGCGGCTTGTGCGGATGCCCGACCCGGACATCCTTCCGACCTCGTTCAGGGAGAGCGCCGTGATTCGATTCTTCTACAATCTCAGCCCCAACCCGATGAAGGTCGCCCTCTGCCTGGAGGAGATGGGCCTGCCCTACGAGCCGGTGCCGGTGGACACCCGCAGGGGCCAGCAGTTCGATCCCGCCTACACGGCGGTCAACCCGAACGGGAAGGTCCCGGCGATCGTGGACGGCGACGTGACGGTGTTCGATTCGAACGCCATCCTGCTCTACCTCGCGGGCAAGACCGGCCGGTTCCTGCCCGAGGGCGAGCCGGTGCGGGGCGAGATGCTGTCCTGGCTGATGTTCGTGGCGACCGGCATCGGCCCGTTCTCCGGCCAGTGCGTCCATTTCCGCCACTTCGCGAAAGACGGCGGCGCCTACGCCACCGAGCGCTACGTCTTCGAGGCGCGCCGCCACTGGGGCGTCCTCGACCAGCGCCTCGCCGGCCGCGCCTACATGCTGGGCGACACGTACACGATCGTCGACATGGCGGTGTGGGGCTGGGCGCGCATGGTGCCGTTCGTGCTCGGCGAGACCGCCTTCGCGGATCTGCCCAACGTCAAGCGCCTCCTCGACACGCTCAACGCCCGGCCGGCCGCCCAGGCCGCCGAGGCGCTGAAGGGGCGCCATGCCTTCAAGGCCGAGATGGACGACGAGGCCCGGGGGTTCATGTTCCGCGCCACGCAGGGCGCCGCCTGAGCCGCGCCCGCCGCCCTCCGCCTCAGGGCGCGGGGGCGGTCACCATGAGCATCGGCAGGGTGACGGAGAGCGTGCCGGGGGGCACCCGCTCGGTGCCGAGCGTCAGGCAGGCGGCGAAGCCGAGACCGAGGGCGAGACCGAGAAGCGAGGTCTCGAATCCGCGGTAGACCCAATCCATGGCGGTCCCCTTGCGTGAGGAGACGTCAGGATGCGCTCGCCGGGTTAACGGATCGGCGCGCCGGCGCGCACTCCCTCACCAGCCCGAGGCGACGAGGGCGGCACCGGCGGCGATGAGGCCGACGCCGGTCCAGGCCGCGAGGCTGAGGGTTTCGCCGAGCAGGCTGGTGCCGAGGATCGCCACCAGCACGACGCTCAGCTTGTCGATCGGCGCGACCCGGGCGGCATCGCCCAGCGACAGGGCGCGGAAGTAGCAGAGCCAGGACGCTCCGGTGGCGAGTCCCGACAGGACGAGGAAGACGAGGCTGCGGCCGGAGATCTGGGCGAGGCCGCCGGCCTGACCGGAGCCGACGACGATCGCCCCGGCGAAGACCAGGATCACGGCGGTCCGCACGAAGGTCGCGACATCCGACGGGACGCCCGAGACGCCGACCTTGGCGAGGATCGCGGTCAGTGCCGCGAAGGCCGCCGCGGCGAGCGCCCAGAAGCGCCAGGATTGCAGCAGGTGGCTCACCGGGATTCCGTGTCGGTTCTCAGGGCAACGGGCGGTCGCATCATCGTCCTTGCGAGCGGAGCGAAGCAATCCAGGGTCGCGCCATGCTCAAGGATGTCGCGTCGCCCTGGGTCGCTTCGCTGCGCTCGCGATGACGGAGCGGTCCAGCGCGATCCGCGTTCGACTCCTTCCGAACTGTCAATGTTTCCTGTGAAACGCTCGCCGTTCACAGGAGCTTGTCGATGGTGATCGGCAGATCGCGCACCCGCTTCCCGGTGGCGTGGAACACCGCGTTGGCGATCGCCGCCGCCGTGCCGACGATCCCGATCTCGCCGAGGCCCTTCACGCCCAGCGGGTTCGCCTTGTCCTCCTCGTCCACGAAGATCACGTCGATATCGTAGATGTCGGCGTTCACCGGCACGTGGTACTCGCCGAGATTGTGGTTCATGAACCGGCCGACCCGGTGGTCGAGCATCGACTCCTCCTCGAGCGCCGAGCCGATCCCCATCACGACGCCGCCGAGGATCTGGCTGCGCGCGGTCTTCGGGTTCAGCACCTTGCCGGCCGCGATCGCCGAGACGATGCGGGTGACCCGGACCTGACCCAGTTCCGCGTCGACCTTCACCTCGGCGAATATCGCCGAATGCGTGTAGGCCTCGTATTTCTGGTTGAAGTCCTTGTCGGGCCCGGCCTGTTCGACCGCCTCGACCTTGTCGATTCCGGCCGCCTGCAGCACGGCAACGAGCGACACGCTGCGGCCCGGATCGCCCGCGACGGAGATGTGGCCGTCCGCGAACACGGCGCGGTCGAAGTCGACGTTGGCCAGGGGCGAGTTCTCCATCGCGCGGGCGAGCTTGAACACCTGTTCGCCGACGTTGCGGCAGGCCTTCATCACGGCGGTTCCGGAGGAGGCCGCCGTCCAGGAGCCGCCGGCGACCGGCGCCTCGGGCAGGCTTGTGTCGCCGAGCTTGGTGGTCACCGCGTCCATCGTCAGGCCGAGGGTGTCGGCGGCGATCTGGGTGAGGATCGTGTAGGTGCCGGTGCCGATGTCGCCGGTGGAGTTGCCCACCGTGAGGCGGCCGTCGGGCGTCAGGGTCGCGATGGCGCTCGACTGCATCATCATCGATTCCCAGATGCCGGTGGCCACGCCCCAGCCGACGAGTTCCCGGCCGTCCCGCATGGAGCGCGGCTCCGGATTGCGCTTGGCCCAGCCGAAGCGTTCGGCACCCTGCGTGAAGCAGCTCTTGAGCTCCTTCGAGCCGAAGGGCTTGCCTTTCGCGGTGGCGTCGGACTCGGCGTAGTTCTTCAGCCGCAGGGCGATCGGGTCCATCCCGGTCGCGTAGGCGAGCTCGTCCATGGCGGTTTCGATGCCGAAGACGCCGGTCACCGCGCCGGGGGCGCGCATGTCGCCCGGGGTGGCGGTGTCGAGCTTGGCGAGTCGGTAGGTCAGGGCGACGTTGTCGCAGCGGTAGAGGACCCCCGACCAGTTGACGATCACCTCCTGGTAATCTTCGAAGTTCGAGGTGCCCTGCACGGCGTCATGCCGCAGGGCCGTCAGCGTGCCGTCAGCCTCGGCGCCGAGCGCGATCGTCTGCAGCGCCTCGCCCCGGTAGGTGAAGGACCACATCTGGTCGCGGGTCAGGGTGACGCGGACCGAGCGCTTCAATTCCTGGGCGGCCAGCATCGCCAGGAACGCCTGGTATTGCGGACGCAGGCCGGAGCCGAAGCCGCCGCCGAGATAGGGATTGAGCACCCGGACCTGGTCGGGCTTCAGGCCGAACACGTTGGCGAGGTACTGCTGGCTGTTCGAGACGCCCTGGATCTTGTCGTAGACCGTGTAGGTCCCGTCCGCCTCCACCACCACCGTGGTGGCGTGCGGCTCCATCGGGTTGTGGTGCTCGTTGGCCAAGCTGTAGCCGCCCTGCACGCGGATCGGCGCGCTGCCGAACGCCCGGTCGGCGTCGCCCCACGGAGCCGGCGGCGGCTTGATGCCCTCGCGCTTGGTGGGCGGATCGTAGGCGTCGCCGCGCACGGCCTTGAGGTCGGTGACGGGCTCCTGCATCGCGTAGCCGACGCGGACGAGGGAGGCGGCGTAGCGCGCGGTCTCGAAATCCTTCGCCACCACCAGGGCGACCGGCTGGCCGCTGAAGACGATCAGGTCGTCGTAGAGGGCGCGGAACGGCGAGCCGGGGGGCGCGACCGCGTCCTGGAAGTTCTTGTCGCGCCACGCGGTGCGCGGCCGGTTCTCGTGGGTGATGACCTTGAGGACGCCCGGCACCGCCTCGGCCTCGGCGGACTCGATGGCGGTGATCCGGCCCTTGGCGATGGCGCTGGACACCACGTAGCCGTAGGCGAGACCGGGCGCGGCGAACTCGCCCGCGTATTTGGCGAGGCCCGTGACCTTGGCGGGTCCGTCGACGCGGCTGCGCGGGCTGCCGACGAAGGTGTCGCGGCCGGTGGAGCTGAAGGTCTGCGGACTTGAGGTGTGAGTCATGGCGGGCCTACTGGATGCGCTTGTCGCTGAGCGACTGGGGCGTGCCGGCGGCGGCCTGTTCGAGGCCGCGCACGATGGCGCGCCGGGCGAGATCGATCTTGAAGCCGTTCTCCGATTGCGGCTTGGCCGCGGCGACGACGAGGTCGGCCGCCGCCTGGAAGTTTTCGCGAGTCGCGGGCTTGCCCTCCAGCAGGGCCTCGGCCTCGCGGTTGCGCCAGGGCTTGTGGGCGACACCGCCGAGCGCCAGCCGGGCGGTCTTCACTTGGTCGCCGTCGAGTTCAAGCCCCGCCGCCACCGAGACCAGCGCGAAGGCGTAGGACAGGCGGTCGCGCAGCTTCAGGTAGGTGTAGTGCTGCGGGAAGCGGCTCTCCGGCAGGTCGACCGACACGATGATCTCGCCGGGGGCGAGGTTCGTGTCCCGCTCCGGGGCATCCCCCGGCAGGCGGTGGAACTCGGAGAACGGGATTGACCGGTCGCCCTGCGGCCCGGTCACCTGCACGGTGGCCTCCAGGGCGGCCAGGGCGATGCACATGTCGGAGGGGTGGGTGGCGATGCAGTGCGCGCTCGTCCCGAAGATCGCGTGGATGCGGTTCGTCCCGCCGATCGCCGGGCAGCCGGAGCCGGGCGCGCGCTTGTTGCAGGGCGTGGCCGTATCGTAAAAGTAGTAGCAGCGGGTCCGCTGGAGCAGGTTGCCGCCCGTCGAGGCGGCGTTGCGCAGCTGCGCCGAGGCGCCGGCCAGGATGGCGTTGCGCAGGAGCGGGTAGCGCGCCGCGACCCGGTCGTCGTACGCCACTGTGGCGTTGGTGGCGAGCGCCCCGATCCGGAGGCCGCCCCCGTGATCCTCGATCCGGTCCAGGGGCAGGCGGGTGATGTCGATCAGCCGGGCCGGCTTCTCGACCTCGTACTTCATCAGGTCGATCAGGTTGGTGCCGCCGGCGATGAAGCGCGCCCCCGCCCCGAAGGCCTGCACCGCCTCCGCCACCGTGCCGGCGCGGACATAGTCGAAGCGGTTCATCGGGCGGCTCCCTGCATGACGTCCTCGATGGCGTCGACGATGTTGGTGTAGGCGCCGCAGCGGCAGAGATTGCCGCTCATCGCCTCGCGGATCTCGTCCCGGGTGTGGGCGTGGCCCTCGTTCATCAGGCCGACCGACGAGCAGAGCTGGCCCGGCGTGCAGTAGCCGCACTGGAAGGCGTCGTGCTCGATGAACGCCTCCTGGATCGGGTGGAGGGCGTTGCGGCCCGCCCGGTCGCCGAGGGCGGCGAGGCCCTCGACGGTCGTGATCTCGGCGCCGTCCTTCATCACCGCGAGCGTCAGGCAGGAATTCACCCGGGTGCCGTTCACCAGCACCGTGCAGGCGCCGCACTGGCCGTGGTCGCAGCCCTTCTTTGTGCCGGTGAGGTCGAGCCGCTCGCGCAGGAGGTCGAGGAGCGTGGTCCAGGGGGCGACCTGGAGTTCGCGCCGCTGCCCGTTGATCGTCAGCGTGATGCCGATCGGCGTATCCGCCGACACCGGCGGCTGGGTCTCGAGGCGCATGATGTCGTCCACGGTCGGGGCCGGCCGGGGCCGGGCGGGAACGGATCGGCCCAAGCGGCGACCGGGAGGGACGTGCGGGCGCCGGCCCGAGGGCTTCGGTCGATAACCATTCCAATCTGCGCCTGTTCCGGTGCGCTCCGTCTCGACCACGGATCGACGGCGCCGCCGCGAAGGGGCATGGGATCAATCAACGTGTGCTCCGACGTTGCCCGCGCCGCCCCGCCTCGGCTAACCCTCGTTCCCGCAGAGTTCACGCCGCACCCCGGAGCCCCCGATGGCCGCGCTCGACGCGATCCTCAACGACATCGACACGGATCTGGAGAACGCCCTGGAGCGGCTGTTCGCCTTCCTGCGGATCCCGTCGATCTCCACCGATCCCGCCTATGCCGGCCCGTGCCGGGAGGCCGCCGCCTGGCTGGCCCAGGACCTGACCGCGCTGGGCTTCGAGACCTCCGTCGAGGAGACCTCGCTCCATCCGGTCGTGCTGGCCCACAGGCCGAAGCCCGGGGCGCCCCACGTCCTGTTCTACGGGCATTACGACGTGCAGCCCGTCGATCCGCTCGATCTCTGGACGACGCCACCCTTCGAACCGCACCTCGCCGACGACGGCCAGGGCGGCAAACGAATCGTCGGGCGCGGCGCCTCCGACGACAAGGGTCAGGTGATGACCTTCGTGGAGGCCTGCCGGGCCACCATCGCCATGCACGGCGAATTGCCATGCGGCGTCACGATCCTGATCGAGGGCGCCGAGGAGAGCGGCTCGCAGGGCCTGCCGGAATGGGTCGCGGCGAACCGCGACAGGCTCGGCTGTGACGTGGTGCTGGTCTGCGACACCGGCATGTGGGACCGGAAGACCCCGGCCATCACCTCGTCGCTCCGTGGCCTCGCCTATTTCGAGGTGAAGGTCACCTGCGCCGACCGCGACCTGCATTCGGGCTTCTTCGGCGGCGCCGCCCGCAACCCGATCCATGTGCTCGCCAAGATCATCGCCGACCTGCACGATGCCGACGGGCGGGTGACGATCCCAGGCTTCTACGAGGGCGTGCACGAGCGCCCGCCGGAGGTCCTGGAGCAGTGGCGGGGCCTCGGCCTGACGCCGGAGACGCTGCTCGGCCCGATCGGCCTGAAGGAGCCCGCGGGCGAGCGCGGGCGGATGCCGATCGAGCTGGTGCAGTCGCGCCCCTCCTGCGACGCCAACGGCATCATCGGCGGCTATACCGGCGAGGGCACCAAGACGGTGATCGCCTCCACGGCCTCCGCCAAAGTCTCGTTCCGCCTCGTGGACGACCAGGATCCGAAGCGGCTCGCCGAGGCGTTCGAGGCCTTCGTGCGCGCGCGGGTGCCGGCGGACTGCCGGGTCGAGGTCATCACCTACAAGGGCTCGCGGGCGATCAGCCTGCCCTTCGACATGCCGCAGCTCGGTGCCGCCAAGGCGGCGCTGCAGGACGAGTGGGGCGTGCCGGCGGTGACCGTCGGGGCCGGCGGCTCGATCCCGATCGTCGGCGACTTCAAGCGGATCCTGGGGCGCGACACCCTGCTGATCGGCTTCGGCCTCGACGACGACCGGATTCACTCGCCGAACGAGAAGTACGACCTGACGAGCTTCCACAAGGGCACGCGCTCCTGGGCGCGGATCCTGGCGGCCCTGGGCCAAGGCTGATCTCGGCTGATCTCAGCGGGCGGGGGCCGCTCGCATCTTGCCGTCGATCCAGGCCCAGAGCGCCCGGACCTCTTCGGCGGCCGGGCTGCCGGGGGCGAATTCCGTGACGCCGAGCCCGGTCGCCAGGGCGTCCTGGTGGTCGACCCGGTGGATGATCCCGGGCTCGGCCAGGACCCCCAGCGCCCGCAGCTGCGCCGCGTAGGCGCTGGTGCGCGGCGAGGGCGGCGGCGGGCACTGGTTCAGCACCAGGGCCAGCCGCTCCCGCAGGCCGAGGCCGACGAGGGCCTGCAACGTCGGCCGGGCGGCCACGATGTCGAGCCGGGAGGGCCGGACCGGCATCAGGACGAAATCGGCATCCTTCAGGGCGGGCGCGAGCCCGGCGGCGCTGCCGGCCGTGTCGAGGACGGCGAGCGTCGTGCCCTGCTCGGCGAGGATGCCGAGGATCTCCGAGAGCTGGCCCATCTCCCAGGGCTGGACCCGGTCGACCGCGACGGACTCGCCCGTCCGCAGGGAGCCCCAGCCGGCGAGCGAGCCCTGCGGGTCGAGGTCGAGCGCGGTCACGCGCTCGCCCGCCTCCGCGGCGGCGACCGCCAGAGACGCCGCCAGGGTGGTCTTGCCGGTGCCGCCCTTCTGCACCGCCATCGCCAGGACCCGCAGCGTCCCGTCGCGCCGCCGCGGTGCGATGTCCGGCTCCCGTCCGGATCCTTCAGGATCCATGCGCGTCCCACCTCTCCGATGTCGTGCCCGGGCCATCGCGACCGGTTCGGCTCGGCGCGGACCATGGCAGAGCTTGTACCCCCGGTGGCTCACCTCCGCGCGCCCGCCGCGCCGATCGTAGGCCGGACATCATGACGGTGAGATCATGAACACCCGACGTCGGCACGCGCATGTGCCGGCATCGGCGCAAGCTAATCGGGCGCCCTGCCAAGATCTCTTCAGCCCAGATGGGATGTCGGCGCGGGCCGGGTCAGCCGGCATCACGCGGGGGCAAATCCTTGCGGGAAGATTGATTACTTATACTATGTGCCTGTTAGCCCGCAGGCCGCATTCCCGTCAAGACGTTCATGTTTCGCTCACCTGCTCGACAACTTATCGATTGATGTTTTATTGATAAATATAGCTTCCGATTACGATAGACGATTCCATCCATTGCATTGGAATTCATTCCATCAAGATCGTTCCGACCCGATCGTTTCAATCCGAGATCCCGCCAGCCCTCATCGGGCGCGAACGGACGCGGCGACCCGCATCGTGCGTCCGCCCGGCGAAACCTGCCCTGAAGGACCTGCGCCCGCGCGCCGCCGGCCCGTTGTTGGGATCGCCTGCGGACGCCCGCGCGTTGGAGCGGCGGCTTGCGGCCATGGAGGCCGAATTGGAGGCCGACGGGTCCAGCCGTCGCCATGACAGGACGGGACGCGCATGCCAATCGACCGCCGCCGCCTGATCGGATCCGGCCTCGTAGCCCTCGCGGCGGGACCGGTCCAAGCCGGGACGCCCTCAGGGCGTGAGCCGCCCGTGAGCCGGCCTGTCGGGCCGCTGGAACTGGCGATCGCCGCGGATGCCCCCTCCACCCCCACCGGGCTGGCGATCGCCCGGGGTGGGCGCATGTTCGTGATGATGCCCCGCTTCACCGGAGCCGAGCCGGTCACCCTCGGCGAGGTGCTGCCCGACGGATCGGTGAAGCCCTACCCGGACGCGGCGACCAACCGGCCGGATCGACAGGCGCCGCAGGCGTCGCTGTTCCACGTCCCCAACGGCGTCTTCGACCGCGACGACACCCTCTGGGTTCTGGATGCCGGCCTGCCCGAGGGCAAGGGCCGCCCGGTGCCGGGGGGCGCCAAGATCCTGGCGATCGACATCGCCCGGAACAGCATCCGCCGGACGATCCCCCTCGACGCAGGCGTGGGGCCGGACTCCTCCCTGAACGACCTGCGGGTCGACGTGCGCGACGGGCGGGCGCTGGCCTACGTCACCGACCAGGGCCAGGCCGGGACGGGCGCGATCCTCGCGGTCGACCTCGACAGCGGGCGGGTGATCCGGCGCCTCGCGGACCATCCCAGCACGCGCTCCGAGGAGGGCCTGGTCAAGTTCGTGGAGCGGCGGCCCGTGATGGAGCGGAAGGGCGACGCGCCCGAGAAGAGCCCGAAAGGCGGCGCCAACGGCATCGCGATCAGCCCGGACGGCCGCCGCCTGTACTACGCGCCGCTGATGAGCCGGCGCCTCTACGCGGTCGAGACCGCGGCCCTGCGCGACCCGGACGTCCCGGAGGCGGCCGTGGCCGCCGCCGTCCGGGATCTCGGCGAGAAGGGCATGACCGGCGGGCTGACCACCGATTCCGAGGACCGGGTCTATCTCAGCCTGCAGGAGCAGAACGCGGTCGGCCGGCGCCTGCCGGACGGCACCGTGGAAGTGCTGGCCGCCGATGACCGGCTGGTCTGGGCCGATACCTTCTGGATCACCCCGGACCGGTGGCTCTATATCTCGGCGGCCCAGGTCAACCGGCGGCCGGAATTCAACCACGGCCGGGACCTGCAGCAGCCGCCCTACGCGATCCTGCGCATGCGCATCGACGCCGATCCCGTCCTGTAGCGTGTCATGACGGACCTCTCGCACGACCCGGACTTCTTCGCCCTGCTCACCGGCAGCTACGCGCGGCGGCTCGGCGAAGCCCTGGTGCCGGCCGGCGCGGATGCGGACTGGCTCTACGCGGAGGCCCCCTTCGCGGTCCTCGCCCATGACGGCGGCGCGGATCCGCGCTTCGTCTATGCCAACCGGGCCGCGCAGGCCTGCTTCGGCTACGCGTGGGAGGACCTCGTCGGCCTGCCCTCGCGGCTCTCGGCCGAGGCGCCGGAACGGGCCGAGCGGCAGCGGCTCCTCGACGCCGTCACCCGGGAGGGCTTCAGCCGCGGCTACCGCGGGCTGCGGATCGCCAAGGATGGGCGCCGCTTCTGGATCGAGCGGGCGGTGGTCTGGCAGCTCGACCGCGACGGCGTCACGGTGGGGCAGGCCGCGACGTTCTCGGAGTGGCGCGACGCCTGAGCGGCGGCGACCCGCGGGCGCGATCGCCCGGGACGGCAAGCCCGCATACTCTCCGGATCGGGGCCGCGCGACGGCGACCGAGAAGGGCGGGGTTCCCGGCCGTGCGGCTTCCGCGGGCGCCGAGGATGCGGGACCGAGCGCAACGGGCAGACCGCGTTCCGATCCGGGCGCTCCCTGCACAGGGGCGACGGCCCGGCGCGCATGCGTGCAACGGGGCTCCAGCCGGCAGCGACCCTGGTCCACGGGGGCGCCCGCGTCCCGCGGCACGGACCCGGTGATGGAACGATATGGGCGGCCGCAGCTTGCCGTTCTGATCCGGCAAGACATTTGCGAGGATCGCCGCACATTCCCTGTCACAGGCTGGCCGTGTCGATGCCTTTCGGACGAACGATTCTCGCGGCCGTCCTATGGGTTGTTCCCACGTATGGCTGGGCTCAGGCCTCACCGTCGCGGATCAACGATTGCACGTTTCTGACGGATCCGACGGATCTGCGGTACTGCCTGTTCTTCGAGCAAGGGGGCCGACCGGCACTGCCGGTCACGATCCTGGCGACCGGTGACGGCCTGTCGTCGATCGGGACAGACGACAGGCTCGGAGGCTATCGACGGCCCGCTCCGATCGCCTTGTCGCCGCTCGGGAGGCCGAAGGTCAGGGTCCGCCTCGGTGGGGCGGACAACGCGACGTTTCCGCAGCAACCCTATTTCCTTGCCTCGGCCGGCCTGGACCCCCGCGGTGTTCACATCACGCAGGTGTCGAGCCTGGGCCTCGGCAGGCGGGATCGCGCCTCCAACCGCCGCAGCGATGTCTTCATCGCGCAGGTCGGCACTCGGTAGGATCGTCGATGTCCCGCGCCACGGCGCGGCTCGGTCGCCCGGGTTCGAACGCCGAGATCGGAGCGCCGGCGGCCTCAGTGCATGGAACGGCCTGCGCCCCGAAGCCCTCCGTGCAGGCCGCCACGGTCAGGCCCGTCCCTCCTGCACCGCGTGGCACGCGACGCCGTCGAGGAGCGCCGGCACCTCTGCGCGGCAGCGGTCGTTCGCCAGCGGGCAGCGCGGGTTGAAGGTGCAGCCGGGGGGTGGGTCGATCGGATTCGGGATCTCGCCGGAGACCGGCACCCGGGCGCGACCGACATGGGCGAGGTCGGGGACCGCGTCGAGCAGCATCCGCGTGTAGGGATGGCGCGGCGTCGCGAACAGGTCCTTGGCGGCGGCGACCTCCACGAGTCGACCCAGATACATCACGCCGACCCGGGTCGCCATGTGGCGGACCACGGCGAGGTTGTGGGAGATGAACAGGTAGGTCAGTCCCAGCCGGTCCTGCAGATCGCGCATCAGGTTCAGGATCTGCGCCTGAACCGAGACGTCCAGCGCCGAGGTCGGCTCGTCGCCCACCAGGAACTCGGCCTGGCTCGCGAGTGCCCGGGCGATTGCCACCCGCTGGCGCTGGCCGCCGGAAAATTCGTGCGGGTATTTTCTGGAATCGTCGGGGTGGAGCCCGACGAGGCCCAGGAGTTCGGCCACGCGGGCGCGGATCGCCCCCTCCCCCTGGATCAGGCTGAAGGCCCGGATCGGCTCCGCGATGATCCGGCCCACCCGCCAGCGCGGGTTCATGGACGCGTAGGGGTCCTGGAAGATCATCTGGATGCGCGCCCGCAGGCGCCGCCGGGCCGCGGCCTGGCGGGGATCGGTCATCGAGACGCCGGTGATCGTCACCTCGCCAGCCGAGGGCGGCAGCAGGCCGACCACCATTCGCGCCACCGTCGACTTGCCGGAGCCGGATTCACCGACGATCGCGAAGGTCTCGCCCTTCTCGATCGTGAACCCGACCCGGTCCACCGCCGTGAGGAATTTCCGGGGCTCGCCCTCGAGCACCCGGTTGAGCCAGGGCTTCGAGACGTCGAACCGGCGGCGCAGATCGGTGACTTCGACGTAGGCGCTCACGCCGCGCGCTCCGCTGCATCGTACAGGTGACAGGCGACCCGGCTCGCATCGACCGGGATCGGCTCGGGCCGCTCGACGCGGCACCGGGCGAACACCTTCGGGCAGCGCGGGTTGAAGGCGCAGCCCTTGGGAATGGCGGTGAGGCGCGGCATCACGCCGGGGATCTGGCTCAGCCGGTCGGACTCCTGCGACAGGGTCGGGATCGCCCCCATCAGGCCGACCGCGTAGGGGTGGTGCGGCTTGGCGATCACCGAGGCGACCGGGCCGATCTCGGCCACCCGCCCGGCATACATCACCGCCACCCGGTCGGCGGCCTCGGCGATCACGCCCATATCGTGGGTCACCAGCATCACCGCGGTGCCGTGCTCGCGGCAGAGACGCTTCAGCAGCGTGATGATCTGGGCCTGGACCGAGACGTCCAGCGCCGTGGTCGGCTCGTCGGCGATGATCAGTTCCGGCTCGGCGGCGAGCGCGAGCGCGATCACCACCCGCTGGCGCATGCCGCCCGAGAATTCGTGCGGGTAGCCGTCGATGCGCCGCTCGGGGGCCGGGATGCCGACCTCGGCGAGGAGGTCGATGGCGCGGGTGCGGGCGGCCCTGCCCGACAGGTCGGTGTGGGTCCGCAGGGTCTCGACGATCTGGTCGCCGACCCGGAACAGCGGGTCGAGGGAGGTCAGCGGATCCTGGAAGATCATGCCGATGCGCTTGCCCCGCACCCGCCGCATCGCCTCCGGGGAGAGGTTGTCGATGCGCTCGCCGCGCAGACGGATCTCGCCGCCCGCGATCCGGCCGGGCCGGTCGATCAGCCCGATCACCGCCGAGCCGGTCACCGACTTGCCGGCCCCGGACTCGCCGACGACGCCCAGGATCTCGCCGCGGCCAATGTCGAACGAGACCCGGTCGATGGCGGTGAGCGGCCCGCGGCGGGTGTCGAAGGCGACCGTGAGGTCGCGCACGGAGAGGATGGTCTCGGTCATGGCGTGGCGGCTCCGGTGGCAACCCGGCTTCGGATGGGCGCCCCCGTCCTTGCGAGCGGAGCGAAGCAATCCAGCGGCGCCACGCTCACCAAGGTCGCGCTGCCCTGGGTCGCTTCGCTGCGCTCGCGATGACGATGTCCCATCATTGCAGCTTCGGATTGAGCGCGTCGCGCAGCCAATCCCCCAGGAGGTTGATGGCGATGACGAGGCCGGCCAGCGCCAGCCCCGGGAAGGCGACGATCCACCACTCGCCGGAGAACAGGAAGCGGTTGCCGGTGCGGATCAGCGTGCCCAGCGACGGCATGGTCTCGGGCAGGCCGGTGCCGAGGAACGAGAGGGTCGCCTCGGTGATGATGGCCAACGCGAGGTTGATCGTCGCGATGACGAAGACCGGGCCGGTGACGTTCGGCAGGACGTGGCGGACCAGGATCACCGGGGAGGACAGGCCGATCAGCCGTGCCGCCTGGACGTAGTCCTTGCCCTTCTCGACCATCACGGAGGAGCGCACGGTCCGGGCGTACTGCACCCAGAAGGACAGGCCGATCGAGACCACGATCAGCCCGATCAGCGGCCCGACGTCGAGGGCGCTGCCGAAGGTCGCCTTGGCAACGCCGTCCACCACCAGGGCGATCAGGATCGCCGGGAAGGTGAGCTGCACGTCGGCGACCCGCATGATCAGCGTGTCGAGGACCCCGCCCGCGTAGCCGGCGATCAGGCCGAGCGCGATGCCGAGGATACCGGAGGTCAGCACCCCGAGCACGCCGACGATCAGCGACAGCCGCAGGCCGTAGAGCACCGCCGAGAGCACGTCCCGGCCCTGGTCGTCGGTGCCGAGATAGTAGGGCGCTTGGCCCTCGGCCTGCCAGATCGGCGGCAGGTTGGAGTTGATCAGGTCGAGCTGGGCCGGGTCGTAGGGGTTCTGCGGGGCGACCAGGGGCGCCGCGAAGGCGAGCCCGACCATCAGCAAAGTGGCGATCAAAGCCGCCATCGCGGTCTTCGAGCGCAGGAAATTCGCCAGCAGATCGGAATCCCGCCAGCGCGCGAGGCGGGAGGGCTTCGCCTCCGGCAGCGGGACCGGCGGGGCGTCGCCCGCGTCGAGGTCGTATCCGCTCATCGGCCGACCCTCACGCCGTGTCCGGTTGACGTTTTCGGGGCTGAAGCCACCGTCTTTGCGAGCAGAGCGAAGCAATCCAGCAGCGCCACGCCGACAGAACGCGCGCTGCCCTGGGTCGCTTCGCTGCGCTCGCGATGACGGTGTAGGGGCAGGCAACCGGAGCCTTCGGTCATGGCCGCCCTCACGTCGCCCGCCCGGTCGAGAGCCGCAGGCGCGGGTCCACCACCGTGTAGAGGATGTCGACCACGAGGTTGATGGTCACGAAGATCAGCGCCACGAGCAGCAGGTAGGCGGACATGATCGGGATATCGACGTTCTGCACGGCCTGGACGAAGAGCAGGCCCATGCCGGGCCACTGGAACACCGTCTCGGTGATGATCGAGAAGGCGATGACCGAGCCCAGCTGGAGCCCCGCGATGGTGATGACCGGCACGAGGGTGTTCTTGAGCGCGTGGCGCAGGTGGACGGCGCGGGTGGTGAGCCCCCGCGCCCGGGCGAAGCGGATGTAGTCGGTGCGCAGCACCTCCAGCATCTCGGCGCGCACCAGCCGCATGATCAGCGTCATCTGGAACAGGCCGAGGGTGATGGAGGGCAGGATCAGCGCCTTGAGCCCCGACGCGGTGAGGAAGCCCGTCGTCCACCAGCCCAGCCGCACCGTGTCGCCGCGCCCGTAGGAGGGCAGCCAGCCGAGCGTTACCGAGAACAGGTAGATCAGCAGGATGCCGATCAGGAAGGTCGGCAGGCTGATCCCGATGAGCGAGACCGCCTGGAACAGCCCGGCGAGCCAGGAATCCCGGAAGAGCGCGCAGTAGACACCCATCAGGATCCCCACCACCAGGGCGAAGATCGTGGCGCAGAAGGCAAGTTCCAACGTCGCCGGCATGCGCTCGGCGAGGAGTTGCGAGACCGGCTGCCGGAACTGATACGAGATGCCGAATTGCCCCCGCACCACGTTGCCGGCGTAGCGGGCGAACTGGACCAGCACCGGGTCGTCGAGGCCGAGAGTCTTCCGGATCTCGGCCCGCTCGGACACCGTGGTGTCGGGTCCGACGATCTGGTTCACGGGGTCGCCCGCGAACCGGAACATCGCGAAGGCGATGAGCCCGACGACCGCGAGGACCGCGGCCGCCTGGATCACCCGCCGCAGCAGGAAGGCGAGCACGCCGCGCGCCTACTGCGGATCCTTCGACACCCAGTAGAGCAGCAGCAGGTTGTCGGCGCGCTGGGTCAGGTGGACCTTCTTGGACACGCCCCAGGCCAGCGCCTGCTGGTGCAGCGGGATGTAGCCCCAGTCGGTGTTGAGGACGTCGAATCCCTCCTTGATCAGGGCGTCGCGCTTGGTCTTGTCGGTCTCCGATTCCACCTTGTCGGCGATTTCGTCGATCTTCGGGTCGCAGTAGCCCGCGAGGTTCCAGCCGCCGCGACCGGACTTGTCGCCCGGCTTCCGGCAGCCGACGATCTCGTAGAGGATGTTGTGGCTGTCCAGCGAGGACGGGGTCCAGCCCAGCAGGTAGAACGAGGTGTCGTAGGCCGGCGCCAGCACCTTGGCGAAGTACTTGGCCTTCGGCTGCGCGTTGAGGTTCACCTTGACGTTGATGCGGGCCAGCATCGAGACCACCGCCTGACAGATCGCCTCGTCGTTGACGTAGCGGTCGTTGGGGCAATCCATGGTGAGCGAGAACCCGTCCGGATAGCCCGCCTGAGCCATCAGCTCCTTGGCCTTCTTGAGGTCGGTGGCCGGACGCTTGAACTCGCCCCCCCGGTCGTAGAGGGCCGGGGCGATCATCAGGGCGGAGGGCACCGCCTGCCCGCGCATGACCCGCTTGGCGATCGTGTCCTCGTCGATGGCGAGGTAGAAGGCCTCGCGGACCTTGATGTCCTTGAACGGGTTCTTGCCCTTGACGCTCGAATCCTTGAGCTCGTCCCGGTCCTGGTCCATGCCGAGGAAGATCGTGCGCAGCTCGGGGCCGGCCATCACGGTGGCGGTGCCGCTGGCGTTGACCCGCTGCTGGTCCTGCAGCGGCACGGGGTCGATCCAGTCGACCTCGCTGGAGAGGAGCGCGGCGACGCGGGTCGCCGGATTGGCGATGGTGGTCAGCACTGCCTCGTCGAGGTTCGACTCGACCTTGCCCCAGTAGCCGTCGAATTTCTTGAACACCGTCTTCACGCCGGGCTGGTGCTCGGCGATCACGAACGGGCCGGTGCCGTTCTCGTGCAGGGTGGCGTAGCTCGGGCTGGTGGCGCTGGGAGGCGTCGGCTGGACGACGCCGTTCTTCTCGGACCACGCCTTCGACATGATCACCCAGGTCGGGAACTGGGCGATGGCGATCGGGTTCGGCTTCTTCAGCACCATGTCGACGGTGTAGTCGTCGACCTTCACGAACTCGGCGTCGGCCGGGACGTTGGTGGTGAAGTTCGAGCCGGAGGCCCGGACGCGCTGGGCGGAGAAGATCACGTCGTCGGCCGTGAACGGCGAGCCGTCGTGGAACTTGACGTTCTTGCGCAGGTGGAAGCGCCAGCGGGTCGGCTCGGGCGTCTCCCAGGACTCGGCGAGGCCGGGGGCGAATTTCAGGTTCTTGTCGAGGGTGACGAGGGGCTCGTAGGCCGCTTGCTGCATTCCCTCGGTGAAGCTCTCCTTGAGGGAGTACGGATCGAGGGACTTCAGATCGCCCTGGAAGGCAAAGCGAAAGACGTTGGCGGCCTGTGCGGGCAACGCGAAGGCGAACGTCGCGACCGCGACCGCGGACACGCCGCGGGCGAGGGTCTTCAGGGCTGAACGGGACAAGCGGATCTCCGGAACCGTGAATGCGCCACCGGCCGGCAGCCCCGGCGGTGTCCACCGCGGCGCCAGCAAGCATCGGACCATCTGTATACAAGACCGAGGTCGAGGCTGTCGCGGGGGAGTGACACGACCCGGCCGCCTGAACGCGTTTTTCCCCGCCTCATCCCCGTTTTCGATTGAAGACTTCGGGGGCTCGGGCTCAGGGGGCCTGAAAGCGATGCCGTGTTCCCGAAGTGGGGCGCCGCGGGTCCCCTCTCCCGTGCGGGAGAGAGACCGGGTGAGGGGCGCGATCTCTCCGGAGCGTTCTCGACCCTCTCCCGAACGGGAGAGGGGGCGCGTCGCGCCTGGCAGGAACCGAGGCGCGACGCGTCTGGCCTATTCGGCCGCCACCCGCGCCGGCTCCTGCCGCGCCGCGCCCTCGGCCCGCTCGCCCTCCGCCACCGCCTTGCGCCGGAACAGGCGCATGACGACGACGAAGAACACCGGCACGAAGAACACCGCCAGCACGGTCGCGGTGATCATGCCGCCCATCACGCCGGTGCCGATCGCCTGCTGGCTCTTCGAGGCGGCGCCGGTGGCGATGGCCAGCGGCACCACGCCGAAGATGAAGGCCAGCGAGGTCATCACGATCGGCCGGAACCGGAGGGTCGCCGCCTCCACCGCGGACTGCACCACCGAGGTCCCGGGCTTCCAGAGGTCCTTGGCGAATTCGACGATCAGGATCGCGTTCTTGGCCGAGAGCCCGATGATCGTGATCAGCCCGATCTTGAAGTAGACGTCGTTGGGCATGCCGCGCAGATGCACGGCCGCCACGGCGCCGATGACGCCGAGCGGGATCACCAGCATCACCGAGACCGGGATCGCCCAGCTCTCGTAGAGCGCGGCGAGGCACAGGAACACGATCAGCACCGAGAGGGCCAGCAGCAGGCTCGCCTGGCTGCCCGCCTGCTTCTCCTGATAGGACTGGCCCGTCCAGGCGTAGCCGAACCCCTTGGGCAGTTGGAGCATCAGCCGCTCCATCTCACTGATCGCGTCGCCCGACGTGTAGCCGGGGTTCGGCTCGCCGGTGAAGCGCACCGACTGGTAGCCGTTGAAGCCGACGATCTGGCTCGGCCCCATGCTCCATTTCAGCTCCGCGAAGGACGACATCGGGACCATCGTGCCCGTGGCGTTCTTCACCGCGTAGTTGAGGATGTCCGACGCGTTCATGCGCTGGAGCTGCTCGGCCTGCACGTAGACGCGCTGCATCTTGCCGCGGTTGGGGAAGTCGTTCGGGTAGACCGAGCCGAGGTTGAGCTGGATCGTGTTGTTGATGTCCTCGAACTTCACGCCGAGCGCCGCCGCCTTCTCGCGGTCGATGATCAGCTCCGCCTGCGGGGTCGGCGGCAGGCCCTCGATCTTCACCTTCTGGAGGACCGGGCTCTGCGAGGCCAGCTTCAGGAGCTGCTCCTGGGCGGAGAGCAGCGCCGCGTACCCGCGGTTGGCCCGGTCCTGCAGGCGGAACGAGAAGCCCGCCGCGTTGCCGAGGTTGTCCACGGGCGGGGGTTCCTGCGCGTCCACCGTGGCGTCGCGGTAGCTGGCGAGCGCCGCGTTGGTGCCCGCGACGAGGGCGGCGGCCGAGTTCTTGGCGTCGCGCTCGGACCAGGGCTTGAGGGTCACGAAGGCCTGGCTCGTGCTCGGGGCCTGCCCGGAGAACGAGAAGCCGTTGAGCATCGTCACGGTGGCGACGCCCGGTTGCGCCAGCAGGTGCTCCTCGACCTTGCGCACCGCCTCCTGGGTGCGGTTGTAGGAGGCGCCCGGCGGCGTCTGGATGTCGACCGTGAAGAAGCCCTGGTCCTCCACCGGCAGGAAGCCCTCCGGCAGGTTGACGAACGCGTAGGCGGTGCCCGCCACGAGGGCGAGATAGACCAGCATCACCCGGCCGGATTTCCGGATGAACCACTGGGTGCCGCGTCCGTAGCGGGCGGTCTCCCGGTCGACGAACCGGTTGAACAACCCGAACACGCCGCCCTTGGCGTGGCCGTGTCCCTTGGCCACCGGCTTCAGGAAGGTCGCGCAGAGGGCCGGCGTCAGCGACAGGGCGAGCAGCGCCGAGAACGCGATGGAGGTCACCATCGCGATCGAGAACTGCCGGTAGATGATGCCCACCGAGCCGGGGAAGAACGCCATCGGGATGAACACCGCCATCAGCACCAGGGTGATGCCGATGATCGCCCCGGTGATCTGCCCCATGGCCTTCTTGGTGGCCTCCTTGGGGGGCAGCCCCTCCTCGTTCATGATCCGCTCGACGTTCTCCACCACCACGATGGCGTCGTCGACCAGGATGCCGATGGCCAGCACCATGCCGAACATGGTGAGCACGTTCACCGAGAAGCCCGAGATCCACATCACCGTGACCGTGCCCATGAGGGCGATCGGCACGACGATCGTGGGAATCAGGGTGTAGCGGATGTTCTGCAGGAACAGGAACATCACCAGGAAGACCAGCACCACCGCCTCGACGAGGGTGTGCAGCACCTTCTCGATGGAGGCCTCCACCGCCGGGGTGATGTCGTAGGGGATGTCCCACTTCAGGTCCGGCGGGAAGAACTGGGACAGCTCGACCATCTTGGCGCGGATCGCGCGGGCCGTCTCCAGCGCGTTGCCGTCGGGGGCGAGCGTTACCGAGATGCCGGCGGCCGGGCCGCCGTTCAGCCGGGTGGAGAACTGGTAGGCGTCGCCGCCGAGCTCGATCCGCGCCACGTCGCGCAGGCGCACGTTCGAGCCGTCGGAATTGGCCCGCAGCACGATGGCGCCGAATTCCTCGATGGTGCCGAGCTGGCCCTTCACGATGATCGGCACGGTGAGCGCCTGCCGGGTCGGGCTCGGCTGCGCGCCGACCGAGCCGGAGGCGACCTGGACGTTCTGGTTGCGGATCGCGTCGGTCACGTCCGAGGCGCTGAGCGAGAGGCCGCGCAGCTTGTCGGGATCGACCCAGACGCGCAGCGACCGCTCCGTCGAGTAGAGCGTCGCGCGCCCGACGCCCGGGATGCGCCGGATCTCGTTGATGACGTTGCGGATCAGGAAGTCGCCGAGGCCGACCTCGTCCATCGACCCGTCCTTGGAGACGAGGGTGATGATGTTGAGGGTCGCGGCCGAGGCCTCCTCCACCAGGATGCCCTGCTGGCGCACCTCCGCGGGCAGGCGCGCCTCGACGCGCTTCAGCCGGTTCTGCACCTCCACGGAGGCCAGCGCCGGGTCGGTGCCGGGCTGGAAGGTGGCGGTGATGTTCACGGAGCCGAACGAGTCGGTGGTCGACTCGAAGTTCATGATGTTGGCCGCGCCGTTCAGCTCGTCCTCGATGAGCCGGGTCGTGCCGATGTAGAGGCTCTCCACCGAGGCCCCCGGATAGGCCGTGGACAACGCGATGGAGGGCGGCGCGATCACCGGGTACTGCGCCACCGGCAGGTTCGGGATCGCGAGCGCACCGCCGAGACAGATGAACAGCGCCACCACCCAGGCGAAGACCGGGCGGTCGATGAAGAAGCGGGCCATGATCGGGCTCTCCCGGGCTCAGTGGCGCTGCTGGACGGCGGCGGCCCGCTGCGCGGCCTCCGCCTTGTCGGCGGGCGTGACGAGCGCCTCGTCGGCATCGTGCTTCGGACCGGCCTCACCGTGGACCGGGGTCTGGTCGAGGGGCTTCACCTTCGCGCCGACGGTGATCTTCTGGAAGCCGTCGACCACGACCCGCTCGCCGGCCTTCAGCCCGGAGCGGATCAGCCAGTTCTGACCGACCACGGGTCCGACCTCGACGGGCTGGCGCATCACGGTCTCGTCGGCGCGCACCACCCAGACCTCGGCGCGGCCGTCATCGGTGCGCTGGATCGCCTGTTGCGGCACCGCGATGGCATCCGAGTCGATGCCCTGCTTGATCCGCGCCCGCACGTACATGCCGGGGAACAGCTCGTCGTGCGGGTTGGGGAACTGCACCCGCAGGGTCACCTGCCCGGTGCTCGGATCGGCGGTGACGTCCGAGAACAGCAGCCGGCCCGCCAGCGGGTAGAGCGACCCGTCGTCCATGATCAGGTGGACGTTGGCGGTGTTCTCCTCCAGCCGCGCCAGCTCGCCGCTGGCGAGGTCCCGGCGCAGGCGGTTCAGCTCACCGACCGACTGGGTGATGTCGACGTAGATCGGGTCGAGCTGCTGGATCGTGGCGAGCGCCCCCGTGGAGCCGGGCTCGATCAGGGTTCCCTCCGTGAGCAGCGCCCGGCCGATCCGGCCGGTGATCGGAGCCCGCACGTCGGTCCAGCCGAGGTTGAGCTGCGCCCGGTCGCGGGCCGCCTTGGCGCCGGCGACCTCGGCCTCCGCCTGCTTCTTGGCCGCGAAGGCCGCGTCGTACTGGGCCTGGCTGGCGGTGGCGCGGGACAGGAGCTGTTCGAGGCGGTCAGCCTGCTGGCGGGCCAGCACCTGGGCGGCCTCCTGGCGGGCGAGCGCGGCCTCGGCGCTGGCGAGTTCGACCTCGAAGGGCGCCGGGTCGATCTTGTAGAGGATGTCGCCCTCCTTGACCTGGCTGCCCTGCTCGAACAGGCGCTTCACCACGAGCCCGGAGACCCGGGAGCGGACCTCGGCGATGCGCATCGGGGCGACGCGGCCCGGTAGGTCGCGGAGATAGGGGATCGCCTGGGGCTCCACCTTGACGAAGCCGACCTCGGGCACGGGCGGCGTCGGCGTGGCGACCGGCTTCGGGTTGCAGGCCGCGACACCGAGCAGGAGCAGGGCTGCGGGCAGGAGGGCGGCCGCGCGGGCCGAGGCGCGGAACGAAGACGGGGTTCTGGCGGATACAGTGCGGGTCACGGGTAACGACGCTCCTGAAAGCATGCGTCTGCTGAGGCCGGCGCGGCGCAAGGGGCCGCGCGTCATCGAAGCGGATCCCGCGACCGGCCACGCGGCCGGTCGGTCGGAGATCGGGACAGGCGCGCACTCTAGCCGGCCGTCGAAGCCGGCGCGCGCGTCAGGTCAGCCTTGGAGGCCGGTGCGGCGCGCCATCCGGCGCGGACGGCGGCACGATGTCGGCCGCATACCCGAACGATGCGGTGGCCGTGTGACGGGGCCGCGGCGCCTCGACCGGCGGGCGCGGCAGCCCCAACTCGGTCAGGATCTCGCTGTCCGCGGCACAGAGATCGGTACGGCCGAAGGCCGAGCGCTCGGCCTCGGGCTGCGTATCCGGCGCCCCCGACAGAACTGCCATGCGTGGGCTCGCGACGGCGCAGGCCGGCCCCGCCGCCCGCTCGGCCTGCGCCGGCGCAGACGCGGCGAACAGCGCCGTCGCCGCGAGGACGAGCAGCGCCAGCACGGCGAGCCCCCGGGCAAAGCGGGCCGGCAGGCCCGCGACGCGGCGGGCCAGAAGGGCGACGGATCGGATCACGGACCCGAGATAAGCATGGCCGTCGCCCGGCGCAATCACCCCTTGTGCCGCGCCACCCGGTGCCGCGCCACCCGCGGGGTGTTGCGCGCAGCACACAGTCACGCCCGGACGTTCACGCGCCCGCGGGTCGGCCTCAACCTTGCCGCGAAATCCGGGCCGGCTCGCGGGAGGAGCGCGCGGCCGCCGCATCGGCCACGCCACGGCGAACGAAGGATGGAGACCATGTCGAGACGGATCGCGATGCTCGGGCTCGCGGGGCTGCTGCTCGGAAGCGCCCCCGCGATGGCCAACCCGCTGGACCGGGGCCCGATCGCCGACTTCCTCAACGTCTTCCGCAGTCAGGCGATTCCCCGCGAGACCGTCGCCTGGACCGGCAAGGAGAAGCCGGGCACGATCGTGGTCTCCACGCGGCAGCGCCGGCTGTACTACGTCCTCGGCGGCGGCGCGGCGATCCGCTACGGCGTCGGCGTGGGCCGTCAGGGCTTCTCGTGGTCCGGCACCAAGACCGTCACCATGAAGAAGGAGTGGCCGGATTGGCGTCCGCCGCAGCAGATGCTGGCCCGCCGCCCGGACCTGCCGCGCTACATGGCCGGCGGCCAGGACAATCCGCTGGGCGCCCGCGCCCTCTATCTCGGCTCCTCGCTCTACCGGATCCACGGCTCCAACGAGCCGGAGACGATGGGCGCGGCGGTCTCGTCGGGCTGCATCCGCATGACCAACAAGGACGTGGCCGACCTCTACGACCGGGCTCGGGTCGGCACCAAGGTCGTCGTGCGCGACTGATCGCGGCGACGGGCGACGCGGCTCCGGGGCGGGCATCGGCCCCGCGGGGCATCGACACCCCCGCGGAGCCGGGCTCCCCGGGGGCCATCCCGGAAGGATCGGCGTTCGGCCGGCCCGCCCACCCGGGCGGGGCCGATGACGGCCGCGCGTCGACAGGCGCGGCGACCCGATGATAGGACGCGCCTCGTCGGCCAAGGCCGGAGCGCCCGATCCCCACGAGGTACAGCATGAACGAACGCATCATCCTGCGCGCCGGCGAGGCACTCGTGGCGGGCGGCCCGCCTAACACCGCCTCCGAGCCCGAGGTCATCATCGGCGAACTCGACGGACCCGTCGGCACCGCCCTCGCGACGCTGACCGGCGACCAGGTCGTCGGCCACAGCCGCGTCTTCGCGCTGCTCAACACCGACATCATGGTCCGCCCGGTGACGCTGTGCGTCTCCAAGGTCAGCGTGACCGAGAGCAAGTACACCTCGATCCTGATGGGCACCGTGCAGTTCGCCATCGCCAACGGCGTCCTCGACGCCGTGCGGGCGGGCTACATCCCGAAGGAGAAGGCCAACGACCTCGGCATCATCTGCTCGGTCTGGCTGAGCCCCGGGGTGATCGAGGCGCAGAACGTCGACCACAAGGCGCTGTTCGACATCCAGCGCAAGGGCATGACCGAGGCGATCCGCAAGGCCATGACCAACGAGCCGTCGATCGACTGGCTGCTGGAGAACCAGGACAAGATCGTTCACAAGTATTACCAGATGGGCCTCGACGGAAAGATCTGAGGCGCCCGACCGCGCTCAGCCGGCGGCCACGGCGCCTGTCCGGCGGACGTGTCTGCGTGACCCGTCTGGCCGGCTTCCTGCAGGGTCGCGTCCCAGGCCGTGCCGGTGGAGAGACGCCACGCGATGATCAGTGCGTTCGATCTGTTCAAGATCGGGATCGGCCCGTCGAGTTCGCACACGATCGGCCCGATGGTCGCCGCGCGCCGCTTCCGCGACCGCGTCGCCGGCCGTCCCGGCATCGCGCGGGTGAGCGCGGAACTCTTCGGCTCCCTCGCCTGGACCGGGCGTGGCCACGGCACCGACGTGGCGATCTTCCTGGGGCTGCTCGGTCACGCGCCCGCCACCGTCGATCCCGACGCCGTGGCCGGCTACACCCAGGCCCTGGCCGAGACCGGCGCCCTCGGCCTGCCCGGCCTCGCCTTCGACTGCACCCGGGATCTCCTGTTCAACTTCGCCGAGGTGCTGCCGCGCCACACCAACGGCATGCGCTTCCGTGCCTACGACGCGGCGGGCGCCCGTCTGGACGAGATGGTCTGCTACTCGGTCGGGGGCGGCTTCGTGGAAGAGGAGGGCGCGGCGACGCCGGCCGACCTGGGTGCCGCGGCACTCCCCTATCCCTTCGAGAGCGGGGCCGATCTGCTGCGGATCTGCGCCGAGACCGGCCTGACGATCCCGCAGGTGCAGATGGCCAACGAGCGGACCCTGCGCCCCGAGGTCGCGATCGCGGCCGGCCTCGATGCCATCCGCGACGCCATGCTCGCCTGCATCGCCCGGGGCCTTCGGATGGACGGCGAACTGCCGGGCGGCCTCAAGGTCCGGCGCCGTGCCAAGCGGCTGCACGCGACGCTCGAGGCGAACCGGCTCTCCAACAGCCGTCCGGCCCACGAGATCATGGACTGGATCAGCCTGTTCGCCCTGGCGGTGAACGAGGAGAACGCCGCGGGCGGGCGTGTCGTCACGGCACCGACCAACGGCGCGGCCGGCATCGTGCCGGCGGTGCTGCGCTACGGCATCGATTTCTGCCCCGGCTGGAGCGAGGCGCGCGGGCGCGACTACCTCCTCGCCGCCGCCGCGATCGGCGGCCTGATCAAGCGCCGGGCCTCGATCTCAGGGGCCGAGGTCGGATGCCAGGGGGAGGTCGGCTCCGCGGCGGCCATGGCGGCGGCGGGGCTCGCCGCTGTTCTGGGTGGCGACGCCCGGCAGGTCGCCAACGCCGCCGAGATCGCCATGGAGCACCATCTCGGCATGACCTGCGACCCGATCGGCGGCCTCGTCCAGATCCCCTGCATCGAGCGCAACGCCTTCGGCGCCAACAAGGCGGTGGCCGCCGCCTCCCTGGCGCTGCACGGCGACGGGGTGCACTTCGTCAGCCTCGATCAGGTCATCGAGACCATGCGCCAGACCGGCCACGACATGCAGGACAAGTACAAGGAAACCTCCCTCGGCGGCCTCGCGGTCAACGTCGCCGCCTGCTGAGCGCGACGGCCCCGGCGCGTCCCGCGCACGATCCCGCGGGCGGGTCGGTTCCGCCTGTCGCGACCCAGGCGCTTAGGCTAGCATGGCGGCATGATCAGACGCGCTGATTCCCGCCCGTTCCGCCGCCTCGCGGCCGGTCTCGTGCTCGGCGCCGGCTGCCTCCCGCCGGGTCCCGCCGCCGCCCAGGCGCTGTTCTGGCCGTCCGTGGGCTTCGCGCCGCTGCCATCCTTCGCGTGGCCGCAGATGCCCGAGGATGCGTACGGCCGCTGGACCGGGTCCTACGCGCGTCTCTCGACCGGCTACGCGGTCAGTTCATCCCGGCATGGCGGCGGCTTTTCGGGTCCCACCCTCGGCCTCGAGGCCGGCCGGATGTGGCAGGAGGGTCCGATCCTCTACGGCATCAGCGGCGGCTTCGACTATCTGGCCGGCCTCGACGGGACCCTGACCCCGGGCTTCGGGCGCCTCGCCTACACCCGCGATTTCGCCGGCGCCCTGGAGGTGAAGGTGGGGACCCTCGTCGCGCCGGACGTCCTGCTCTACGCCAAGGGGGGTGTCGTGGCCGCGCACGAGACGCTGCGCATCGGGCCGACGCCGTCGACCCTGCCGATCACCCGCCAGGACATCGCGGTGCGGCCGGTGGCGGGCGTCGGCGTCGAGTGGGCGGTCACCGACCGCCTCTCCCTGGCGGTCGAGGCGGGGGTGGTGGGACGCGGTATCCGCTGAGGCGCGGGCGGCCCGTGTCCGCCCTGCCGGTCACCCGTCGTCGCGCGTCCGCGTCTTCGCGCTCCGTCCGCCGCGCCCCCGTCGGCGGCCTCGATCCCCCGCCGCCGCGAGCGGAGCGAGATCGCGCCAGCCATAGGCGACCTCCGCGAGGCGGCCCTGTCCCCGGACCGCGGCCTCGACCCGCGTCCCGCCGAGGACTTCGCAGTACCGTCGCCCCAGGGCGTTACCCTGCAGCACCCACGATCCGGCGGCGGCATACCCGGCCTTCTGCAGCTGCGTCGCAAGGGCTGTCGTCAGGGCGCTCCCGACCCCCTGCCCCTGGGCGGCGCGCAGGACGTAGAGGCCGCTGATCTCGCCGTCGTAGCCGGCGGCTGCCAGCAGGTCTGAGCGCTGGGCGTTGCAGGTGCCGAAGCCGACGGCCTCGCCCCCGCGTTCGGCCAGGAAGGCCGCCCCGCCGGGGGTGGCGGGCGGAGAGCTGAGGATCTGCGCCCACCAGGCGAGCCGGGCCTCGTAGGTGAGGGCCGTGATCATCTCGGGCGGCAGGAGCCCGGTATAGGTCTCGTGCCACGCGGCGACGTGGATCGCGGCCACGGCGGGGGCGTCCTCCGGGCGCGCCCGCCGCACCGTCACGGGGCGCGCCTTCGGGATGCGGGTCGCCGCCATGGCGTGCGGCGGCGCGCGCCGGAGCCTGCGGGCTACTTCGGCACGAACGCCCAGTAGTCCAGGTCGAGGATCACCGCCGGGTCGTAGCCCTCGCCGGCGCGATCCGGAAAGGCGTCGCAGGGCTGGTTCTTGGTGGCGACCGTGCGCAGGCGCAGGAGGCCGACATCGGCGCGGCCGACATCGGCGGTCGCCAGCACCTCGCTCCAGGCATAGACCGTATCGCCGGCAAACAGCGGCGCCACGTGCCGGCCGGCATTGATCCCGGCGATCGCGAACACGTTGGCCAGACCGTTGAAGCTCAGCGCGCGCGCCAGCGAGATCACGTGGCCGCCGTAGATCAGGCGCCGGCCGAAGCGGGTGTCCTTGGCTGCCAGCCCGTCGAAATGGACCTTGGCGGTGTTCTGGAACAGGCGCGTGGCGATCTGGTGCTCGGCCTCCTCGACGGTCATGCCGTCGACGTGGTCGATCTTCTCGCCCACGGCGTAATCCGCGAAGCGGTGGGGGCTGCCGGCCAGCTCCGTGTCGTAGGCGGCGGCCGAGAGCGTCGGCAGGACGCCCGCGAGGTCCTTGGGATCGACCACCTTGGCGAGGTTCGGCACATGCTCCTCGGCCACCGTCGCCTCCGGATCGCGCTTGCGCACGAGGACCCAGCGGCAATAGCTGAGGACGGGCTCGCCCTGCTCGTCGGAGCCCACCGAGCGGACGTAGACCACGCCGGTCTGGCGGTTCGAACTCTCCTTGAGGCCGATCACTTCCGACACGGTGGAGAGCGTCTCGCCCGGATAGACCGGCCGGCGGAATCCGCCCTCGGCGTAGCCGAGATTGGCGAGCGCGTTGAGGGAGACGTCCGGCACGGTCTTGCCGAACACCATGTGGAAGGTGAGCAGGTCGTCCAGCGGGCTCTTCGGATAGCCGAAGGCGCGGGCGAACGCGTCCGAGGATTGCACGGCGAAGCGGGGACCGTAGAGGCCCGTGTAGAGCGCCACGTCGCCCACCGTCACGGTGCGCGGGGTGGCGTGGCGGATGGTCTCGCCGAGGCGGAAATCCTCGAAGAAGCGGCCGGGATTCGTCTTCACGGGCGTTCGACCCTACTGCGTGTAAACATAGGCTGCGGGCACAGCGTATTCATGCAGCAGACGACTGATGAACAGCAGCAGCAGGATGAGGATGATCGGCGAGATGTCGACGCCGCCGAGATTGGGCAGCAGGTTGCGGATCGGCCGCAGCACCGGCTCGGTGAGCCGATAGAGCACCTCGCCGATCTGCGCGACGATGGGATTGCGCACGTTCACCACGTTGAACGCCACGAGCCAGCTGAGAACCGCGCTTGCGATGAGGACGTAGATGAAAAGCTGGACGACCGTGTCGAAGAGCCAGATCAGGGCATTCATGCGGGTTCGCGTGCTATCCTCGGGGCGCCCGCACCCCAGCGCCGGAGCGGCGCGCGGCGGGCGACGTTGAAACAGGGAATTGACAGGCTGAGCCGCCCGCGCCTACAAGGCCGGCGCCTCGACGGGGCTGTAGCTCAGATGGGAGAGCGCCGCAATCGCACTGCGGAGGTCAGGGGTTCGAATCCCCTCAGCTCCACCACTTATCTTTCGCCGAAAATAAGTGAGTGGCATCAGCGGCTTCGATTAGCCGCGAACTTGGATAAATCCCAATAAATCCCGAGCGCCGGGTCTAATTAATCCCGCGCTCTGCCCGCCAATCGGATCTTTCCACGGCAAGGCTCACCGCAAGCCGATAGGCCAATCGCGGAGCCTCGACCCGCCGCCTCAAAGATGTTCTTTGTTTGTTCCGAGGATCGAGGGCATGCTATCGCGCGAAGGCCCGGCGGTCGTCGTAAGCTTCGCCTTAGCGGGCGCGGATGGGTTCGAGTTCGACAAAAAAGGAAGCCACCGCGAATCCGGCGAAGTAGCGCTCGCGAACGGCAACCGAGAAGGCCACCTCCCCCGAGCCGCCGCCCTGTCACCGGGCTTTCTACACGGGTACGGCTTCGGCCGCGGAGATCCCGCGCGCCCGCTTCATCGCGAAACGTTGCTGCCGCTAATTGCGGTCGGAAGCCGCTAATCGGAGGCGTTGTGCCGGGACCTGACCTGGGTCGTGTTCCCGGATTTGGTCGTGCGCGCGTCGCTGAAGCGCGTGAACGGCACGAAGCAGCTCGATGCCGATGTCGAAAGATTCGATGAGGACGGCGAGCCGGCGGGCGTCGTCGCGGCGAGGTGCTATCGACGGATCGAGGCGTGGGATTTCCGCCTGTGGCTGGACGTCTTTGGCCGGCACCCGGACGATCGTTGGGCCGGCTGGCGGATGCGGTACTTCCTCCTCGCCATCACGCACGAGTAGCGACGATGCCATGAACGAGACGGCGCGCCCTGACGAGGGGGCTTGGGCGGCGCGGCATCAAGTTCCGACTTTGGAACGCGGAGGAAATCTCGCGATACCTGAGGCGCGATCCAAGCCTCGTCGACCGGTACTTACATCCCTCATGGCGCGGCGCGGTCTCCGCGATTCCCGCCGCCGGTGCACCGGCAGCCCAGATGCCGGCCGCCCTGGCTCCGCCGGTCGCGAAGGGTAACGCCGGCTTCCTCCAACAGGCCCTCGTCCAGTTCGAGGATCGCGTCAGCAGCGGGTCGGTTCCACCGCGGCGCTCGCACTCGATGCCGTGGTCAGCGAGGTTTCCCGGATCCGTTGCCGCCTCGTCGTCGAGCAGGCGTGCCAGGCGGGCGGCCAACCTGGCATGACCCTGCGGCACGACATGGCCACGCTCCAGCAGGATGGCGCGGATCTGGTCCATCAGGGCCGCCCGCTCGCCGACGAGCTGATCGCGGACCCGGTGCAGGATCTGCATGTCGAGTTGCGCTTCCGACTTGAGGGTCACGAAGCGCATGGTCGGCCACGTCGCCGCATCGGCAATCGCCTCGGCATCACGGTCGTCGTACTGCACACCGAAGTCGATCACGCTCTCACGCCGCATGCGCCGAGGGCCGCCTAAAATGGCTGCTCGGGTGGGAGCGGCGATGGCGGCAGTTGCGGTGACGGCGGAGGTCACTGAGAACAGGACGACTGCAGGCGGGCACCTGAGGCGAGCGAGGTGCTCAGCTCAGCAGCATCGGGGTTAGGTCACTCTGTGGCGGATGCRGGTCATACCGAGCCATCCGTCACGGAGAGCGTCACCGCGTCGCTGCCGACCTCGGACCCGCCGTAGCCGAGCATCCGCACGATCTGCTCCCGAGCGCGCCAGACGCGGCTCTTCACCGTGCCGACTTGGCAGCCCATGATCGCGGCGGCTTCCTCGTAGGTCAGATTCTCGACCGTCACGAGGACCAAAGCCTCCCGCATCGTCGGTGTGAGCCGGTCGAGGGCTACGCGCATATCCCCGAGGTCGAGGCGGCCATCCTGTTCCGGGATGCTGACCAACCGCTCGGCGTGGATACCATCACCGTCGGATATTTCGCGGCTCCTCTTGCGCTGCGTGGTATAGAACACGTTCCGCAGGATCGTGAACAGCCACGCCTCGAAGTTGGTGCCCATTGCGAAGCTCGACTGCTTATCCCAGGCGCGCAGGAGCGTTTCCTGCACGAGGTCGTCGGCTGCCGCTGAGTCACGAGTCAGCGAGATCGCGAACCGACGCAGCCCAGGGGTCATAGCGAGTAACCGGTCGCGAAACTCAGCTGCATCACGGCGGCTTGCCTCATCCAGTGTAGCCCCAAGTCGCGTCAGGAGATCGGCGAAGCGCTCGATCCCGTAAGGCTCGGGTTTCACCTCCACATAAGCCGCGGCCAGCAAGCGGCCGAGGTGTTGACGGATCTCGTCGGAGAGGGTTGGAGCTTCCTCGTCAGCATTCTGAGCATGGTGCTGCGGGTCGTCCGCGCTCATGCTCGGGTCTCCTTTAAAGTCTTCGCCATGAGTCGAGCTGGGTCCTTTCGGTAAACGCTCGCCTACATATCCTCACTGCATGGCTCGCCAAGTCCCACCACCCGTAAGAATTGTCATTCGACCTGATCGGTCCAGATCACACGCTGCCTTCAGCAATCTCGATCCAGCCACACCTCGCCAAGACGTAGCGACCAAATCACGTGCCCGGTGGGGTCGAGCAGGTAGATCGAGTTCGTGCCTGTGCCGATCATATCGACATGGATGCGCTTGGCTGCCTCAATGGCCTCGTCGGCATTCCTGGCCATAATGCTTTCCTCGCGCGCGGGCTCGTCGACTGCTCCGTCAAGGTGCCGGAGCGCCACGCAAAAGCGGTACTTCACCATCGTGCTGGGTCACTGGCGTTGGCAGGATACCAGTACAGAAATACCGGTTTTTGCCTCGCAGCCCAATGCGGCCAAAACCGCATCTTGCCTGTCCGCATCGGTCAAGGCCGCCCGCTGTCCCTCGGCGGCCCTTCAACGATGCGGATGGATGCCGGGTGGTGCTAGACTGCTCGCCAGAGCAGCTGGGCCGGAACGGTCTACGTCAGCCGGGGCGCACGGTTAAGTCAATGTTGAGGATCGCTGCGGCCTGACAGCCATGAGCCGGTCAGCGTATGCTCTCAGAAACACGTCACCTGGATCGGAGCCGGATCGAAGTATGAGCGCTGCCCTTCGCCGAGCTGCAACCTTTTGCTCTCGGTTCGGCCTGCAGGCGCCAATCCTGTTGGCACCTATGGCGGGCGCCTGTCCTCCGGCGCTTTCAGTCGCCGTGGCAAAAGCCGGGGGCCTCGGTGCCTGCGGCGCCCTCCTGATGCGGCCTGATGAGATCCTGGCGTGGGCGGAAGCGGCTCGCGGTGGCTCAAACGGCGCTTTCCAGATCAACACGTGGATCCCTGATCCTGCGCCGGCCCGCGATCCATCGCATGAGGCGCGGGTGCGCGACTTCCTGGGCCGCTGGGGGCCTGAAGTTCCGCCCGAGGCTGCGGATGCCGTACCGTTCGCTTTTGAGGCGCAGTGCAGGGCGATCTTGGAGGCGGGACCTCCCATCGTCTCCTCGATCATGGGTCTATATCCAGCACCGTTCGTCGCCGAGCTGAAGGTGCGCGGGATCGCATGGTTTGCGACCGTGACGACGGTTGCCGAAGCGCGAGCGGCCGAGCGTGCCGGGGCGGATGCAGTCGTCGCTCAGGGTTCGGAGGCAGGTGGGCATCGCGGCAGCTTCGACGCGGCTGAGGCCGAGCGGCAGCAGGTCGGATTGTTCGCGCTGCTGCCCGCAGTCGCGGATGCCGTCTCGATCCCGGTGATCGCCGCGGGCGGCATCGCCGACGCCCGCGGCATCGCGGCAGCCCTGATTTTAGGTGCGAGCGCGGTACAGATCGGCACCGGCTTCCTGCGCTGCCCGGAAGCTGGCATCCACCCAGCCTGGGCCGACGCACTGGCGCTCACTGCTCCCGAAGACACCTCTGTCACCCGCGCTTTCAGCGGCCGGGCGGGTCGAAGCCTCACGAACGGCTATGTGAGAGCCGCTGCCGCGGCGGATGCGCCGGTACCCGCGCCTTATCCAGTCCAGCGTGCCCTTACGGCCGCGATGCGTGCTACGGCTCAGAAGGCGGGCGACGTACAGCGCATGCAAGCTTGGGCAGGCCAGTCAGCTCGTCTGGCCTCTGCTGAGCCGGCCGAGCAGGTCGTGCGGCGCTGCTGGGAGGAGGCGAAGGCGCTGCTCTCGTGAGCGGATCGCGTTATCACGACGGCGCCAAGCGGATACGAATCGCCGGCTCGGCGGCACGGTTAACCCAATGTTGGGCGCGATCGGCGGTGAGATTGTGGGCGCGCCGTTCCGTCTGTGATCAAGATCCACATCGACTCCTTCTGTAGGGCAATTGGCCGCGGAACGACACCGAATGCCGTCCCGTTCTGATGCCAGTCAGAACTGGAGATAATCCTTGCTCAAGAAGCTTGTCGTGGCAGTCTCGTTGCTGGTCCTCGCCGCTGTGCCCGTCTCCGCGGCGACGCCTAAGCACGGCAGTAAAGAGCTTCAGCGGTACTGTTCGGGTGACGCGGCTACGTTCTGCGGCGACGTGGACCCAAGCAGCCCTAAAATGAACGCCTGCTTCAAGAAACACATGAGCCAGCTTTCTGAGAACTGTCGCCGCGCGATCACGGCCTACAAGCGCAGCGGGCGGTGAGTGAGGCTGCGGGCGAGCGACTAACCGAAGGGTGTGCGCATGTTTAACGCCGCCCTGGCGATCTTCACCGTCATCGCGGTCCTGGTGGTCACGGCGCTGGCGAGGCTTCTGCTCTTCCCCTTCCGCCCTGCCCACCGCCTAGTGCGTAGATCGGGCCGGCAGTGAGCAATCCACTCGCAACGTACTGGAATGTGCGAAGAGGGTTCGCAGGAACAGCTAATCCGTCGCAGAGACGGACCTGAGCGCCGAACCTAGGTTGGGCAGGTCGGCGTCGGCTGCCGCCCCGCTGACCTTTCATGCCTGCCCCCGACCTTTCCGACCTGACGGGTTGGGGGCGGGCGTGGATGCTGAGATCCGGCGCGGCAAGACGAAGATCGTTCCGTCAGGCGAAATATTTTGTCTTGTGGCGCTTGTGAGTAAGGATGCCGGTGTTGGCGGCGGGATGGGTCGCTGACCTTCCACGCCCGCCTGGTGTTTCTCCAAAGCTGAGGGCGGGCGTGGATGCTCTACCTAGCGCCGCCCACCATTACTACCCGGCTTAATGGCCCGCTCCACTGCCTTCACGCGTTCGAACAGACGGTAGCAGAAGTCGATGGCGGCTTCCCGAACCGCGGTCCAGTGGGCTGGGGGCAGATACCGGCACGGTGAAGCGTGCGCGGATAGGTCCTTTATGGCGATGCGCCACACGGCGGCGCCGAAAAGCGTGAGAGAGCGAAGTCGGAGGTCATAAGGCCGAGCTACGGCAGTTGTGGCGCGGTAGCCATGCGGCGAGAAGCGAACTTGCTCACGTGGTTTGGTACAGCCTCACTGCTCAACCAAGTCACCGACTGGCGCCAACCACACCGGCAAAGCATACCGCAGGCCTGCTGAAACCCGAGCGCTACATCCTGCGTAATGAACATCCGCGAGGCGCTGCGCGCAGGCCGCTTGCCAATGCGTGCTGCATTACGAGGACCGGAACCGCGTTACAACCTGACCCTGTTGTTGGCAACATCTAACTACTTGATAGTTGTTATCCGAGTGATATCGCTATATTTGGAAAACGCGTCCGAATATTTCCGGTCTAGTCATGTAAAAAATGGAAATCATATGTAAACAGTTTTAAAAACAACATTTGGATACGGCGTATTGCGCGTATCCGAGCATGGGAGCAAGCGCAGTGACGGCAGAAAGCTTAGACCATACACGCGACTCAATAACGCTGGCTGGCGAAATTGTCGCCGCTTACGTCTCGAACAATCCATTGCCGGCGGCCGAGCTGCCGGGTTTGATCGAGCGGGTTCATCGCGCCGTCGCCGGTCTCGCATCTGGTGATGGGGCGATGAAGATCGATGGCGTCCCACACGGCGACGTCGAGAAGCCGAGCGCGGCCCAGATCCGCAAGTCGGTTCAGCATAACGGTATCGTCAGCTTCATCGACGGTAAGACCTACAAGACGCTTAAGCGCCACCTGTACGCCCACGGCCTCGACCCGCGCAGCTACCGCGACCGCTTCGGCCTGTCCCGAGACTACCCGATGGTCGCCCCGGAATATGCCGAGCGTCGCTCTGCCTTGGCCAAATCGATTGGTCTTGGCGTGCCTGGAGCGCGTGCTGACCGGCGCAGGACCGGCACTGGCGATTGATGTGCGGCCGAGCGTGAGCAACGCGCCGTCGTGTTCAGAACGGCAGCAGCGGAACCATGACTCCGGCGAGTTGAAGGAGGCGAGCCGGCGCGCTACGGGATGGTCGACCGAAGGTGTCTGCCCAGCTTAGACGAATGATTTGGGCGGTAGGCGCCGTCGGCTCTCCCACTGCTTTCCGGGCTCGGCGCTTGGCGGCTCCGATCCAGCGCAGGATCCAGGGTCCATGTCCGCGCTGCGAAACCTGCGGCTGTTCGGACTTGCGCCGGCACCGGCTCGTGCGGCTGGCATTACGCTTTGCTGGAGACATCGGTGAAGCGCCCTGTCGGAACTTCGGGGCTTGAATATTAGCGCCGCCGTAAGCTAGGCGACATCACCCGTTCAGAGGACGGCAAAAGGCTTATCTGTGCTCCGGGATGATGACACGCTCGACTGGAGGTGTGCTGATCAACCTGGGAAGCGCCGGACCGCCCCTGCTGCACGGGGCTGGACGCGATGGTTGGCCTGAACTCGCGCAAGAGCATCTGGGCGAAGCTCAGGAGTGAGCGGAACGGTGGTGTGACGCCAAGGCGCTGGCGACGCTCGCTAAAGCATGACAAATCCGAGCTATGCCGACCACTGATCCGCAGACCTGTGAAGTGAAGATCGGGGGCATATGGCGCGCCGTCAGCCTGGATGAGGCCTCGGCTCACCACACCATGGCTGCGAAGCGCTGCTCCGCATGCCACGGGCGCGTGGCGCTCAACGGGACGTACAGTGGACCGAACGTTCGCCGACGCCTCTATCACCGAAGGCCACACGGCGGCTGCCCGCTGAGGCCTGAGACGTACTGCGGCACGCCCTCGCTGCATCCACAGGCGCTCACGTAGTCCTGGATCGCCCCGCCGTCCTATGCGCTTGCGGGCTGGTGAGGCTTGATGCCGCTCTCATGACCGTGGCGGGGTACGCAACGTGACCCGGAAAGCACGATGGTTGGGGCGATTACCCGCGGCTCACCAATTGCCTGTGCCTAGGCCCTGGATCGAGAATGGCAGCCGGTAATGGCTGCGATTGTAGACAAAGAAACGGGCCGCTCTCGGGGGGATGAGAGCAGCCCGTTCGCCTGGGATCACGCGATGACCTTCACGCGCTGACCGGTAAACCCGGCAGCCAGAGCCCTGTTCCAGTACGGAGTCGAAAACTGGTAGGCCGTATGTGCCGCGGCGATACGCGCATTGAGGCGTTAGACCGGCATCAGCCGCCGCAGTGCGAACCCTGCTCCCGACGGCGACTACTGATCTCCGATGCATTTCGAATGCTAACGCTTCGAGCTGTTCAGCAAAGCAGCTCATGTCTTCGGCGGCGTTGCATACAGCGCCCGCAGGGGGACTTACCGAGTGCCGTTCAACTGGCTGTTATTTTTCGGCGGTCGCAGCCGTGCTGCTGTCAGCCTGCTGCTGCTGTGCAGGTTGTGCCACCATGGACTCGGGCTGATCCGTGCGAACGTCGTTCGTGTGATCGGGAAGCGGGAACAACCGCTTCAACCCCGCCGCCACTCCCAACACGATGCCGTCGCGCTCGGAGAGGCGATCACCAAAGAAGTGGGGCGACACTGGCATGGACGCACACAAGATAACGCAGGCGAGAGGGTTCGCAGCGGCTCAACGTCGGCATTGTCACGCTTGGTTCCATGTCGCTCACGGTGGCGTGAGGTCGCAGACCAAAGTACGATTGCTCGGTTTTGGATAGCCGGCTTTTTGCGTGCGGCGCGCCAGTTTGGCGGGCCCAATGTTTGAGACAGCCTTGTGGGCGTGCCACCTCTGCGGAGCACGCCCATTTTTAGATAATCGGCGCGATGAGCAATCTAGATGGGGCGCAGAGGAACGCTCGGATAGCACCCAATTACCGGCTACTCTACATCAGCACGTCCAATGAGGTCATCAGGGTTGAGCGACTGAACGCCAGCGACGATGATGTTGCCATCGCCGTGGCACAGGAGTTGGCGGTGACCCACTTTGTCGAACTCTGGGACGGCATGCGCTTCATCGAGCGGTTTGAGCCCCAGTAGCGGCTGGGGCGGTCCTTACGCGACGTGCGAGCCATCATTGAGGGCAGCTCAGTCGTGCATCAAGCAAGTCGACACGGTGTGCCGAAGGGATCGTGACGGAGCAGATGCTGGCGCGAAAGCCGCGCATGCTGGTGACGGTGGCGGTGGCCAACAAGATGGCCCGCATCGTCCGGGCCTTTCTGGCGAAGGTCGGGAGTTGCCGAGCTTCGGTGGCGGCTGCGGCGTAAAGGTCTTCTCGCAGCGCTACGAGCGTGGCTCGACCGTGGTGACCTCGAAGCTCCCGTTTGAGGACTGGACCTCGGTGCTGGGCTCGGAACGGCTCACGGGCGCGCTGCTGGACCCGCTGACGCACCACGTCAGCATCCTAAGCGTAAATAGCGACAGCTACCGCCTCAGAGCCTCCCGCAGCCGGCGCGGCCGCCCCGGCGCGGCGGAGCAAAACCAGGCCTGCGCCGATCCCTATGATACCGAGATTGGTGAGGTCCTACCGACCTGACCCTGACGATCAATTACGAAGGCTGATGGGGCTCGCCCAGGCGTCTTCAGCGTTCAGCCCACCTACCGCCAGTGGCCTGGTTTTGCTCCGCTACAGCGGCCTGGAATTGAGCCGCCCTTTACAGCCGCGTTCGTTTTGTCGACATATTCGCGGGCAGGCGGAGCGTGAGAGTTGCGGCCAATGCGCCGCTGTGGATTGTGAGGGCGCTTCTGACTGTGGCTAGCTGTATGATCGAACGTAATGAGCCCACAGCCTCGGTGTTGCTGCTCCGTAAAGAGTTGAACTTTTTGCTTCTAGTAATTCCGTGGGTCTGGGGCTTCGAAACAATTACCGCAGCTCTCGATGTCACGAGCAAACCTGAAGCCTCTTTCGAGAACGAGCCGACTCGCAAGCTCGGCGTCACGCAGCTCCAGCGCTTCGATAATGGCCCTGTACGCGGCCCTCAGATATGCGAGGTCGATGCTCTGGCGAAATATCGTCTCGTGAACGCTCCGCAAATGCAGCAGGAGGTGGTTAAGCATAGACAGGATCTCCGCGCATTGCGCGAGCGTGGCGGCATGGCGGCAGAACTGCCAACGAGCCTCGAAATAGCGGTGATATTCACCTGTCGGATCTGCCTCATAGAGGGCGCGGAAGCTCGCACGAAGCGCGCCGAGCTGCGCCTCCGTCGCTTTGGCACATGCCAACCGGACCGCCATGCTCTCCAGTGCAGCACAGGCATAAACCATCTCGATGATCTCACGCCTGGTTTTCTTGACAACGAACACACCGTGTCGCGGCCGCCGACGTACGAATCCCTGGTGTTCCAGGATCGTCAGTGCCTCTCGGATGGGCGTGCGGCTGACCCTAAGATCCCCGGAAAGTTTGCACTCATCGAGCTGCAGCTCGCCGGGATGATCATAGATGCGCAATTCGGCGATCACACCCAGTATAGCTTTATAGGCGAGCGCGCGCAGGCCCGATTCGGAACAGGCCGGGACCGCATCGGCTAAGAAGCTATCCAATGTGGACACCAGCCCAACTCCAAAGCGAGATCATGATCGATCCGTGTTTGGCCAGACGCCGTCTTCTGTCACGATGATGTCCATAGGAACGTCGTGTGCCTGCGGGTAAATCGTCGCGAGCCGCGCAAGGGCAAAGCCGACGCCGATGACCAGCGGCTTCGTCGGCCTGGACGCGATGGTCCTATCATAGAAGCCGCCACCATAGCCGAGGCGGTATCTGGCCGAATCGAATCCGACGAGCGGTGCGATCAGAACGTCAGGATCGACGGCCTCGCCCTCGGCGGGAACGGGGATGTTCCAGACGCCGCGGGTCATGCGGTCACCTGGCGACCAAGCTCGGAACTGGAGGGGGCGCCCCTTCTCCACGACAATGGGAAGCGCCAGTCGTGCTCCCTCTTCACGCATCCCTGTCAGGAGGGGTCTGGCATCGTACTCGCCTTTGAAGGGCCAGTAGAGGCCGATCAACATGCCTGATGCCGAGGGTAGAGCGGCTCGGAGAGCTTGCCCGATGCGCGCGCTCCAAGCAGCGCGATCCTGGGCAGAGATGCTGACCCGCCGCTCGATGAGGGCGGTGCGGGTCTCCTTTCGCCACCGCCGCACGCTCGGCCAGTCGGATGCTGAGACTGCAGAGGCGCACGGTTCAGAAGGTTGCCTCTCCATCTTCGGTCTGACGAAGTCGGGATCGAGCTCATGCATAAAACAGGGTGGAGAGCTGTACTCGCCGAACTCAGGGAGTTCGGGAGCCGCAGAATTCGACGGCATCTCAGGCGGTTTGGTTGAACGCCCAGCCATGATGCGCTCCCTCGCTATGGTGTGCCCGCGTGCCGCTCGGTGAGCTTGGCCAAGCGCTCTCTCAAAACCTTCAGTTCGGTGAAGCGGATCGTGACATCCCGCATCACCGCGACCACGCCGGTCATCGCCCCCTGCTCATCTCTGAGCGGCACGATGGTGAACTCCAGCGAGATCTGCCGCCCATCCTTGCGGACGCCTGGGACGGATAGGAGAGCACCCTCACCATAGCGGCTCTCCCCGGTCGCCATGGTCTTGCGGTACCCCTCCCAGTGGCGCTTGCGCAGCCGCTCGGGCGTGATGATGTCGAGCGATCGGCCGACTGCCTCGTCGGCCGTGTAGCCGAAGATGCGCTCGGCTCCCGGGTTCCAGATGCGGATGATCCCCTCGCTGTCCGAGGCAATCACCGCATCTGCGGCGGAAGACAGGATCGCGTCAGCCACTTTACGCGCGTAGTCCACGCAGGCGCTCCCCCGGTTGTAGCGCCGCTCACCTGAAGGAGCGGCGCCATCGTGCTCAGGCGGCCTGCCGCGGCTCTTCGATCAGCTCATCTGCCGGACCGAAGAACTCGAACCGGATGCGCTCGGCCGGAATGCCTTGACGCTGAAGCCCATTCACAAGCGCGCTGAGGAACGGCTTGGGACCGCAGAGATAGTAGGTCGCCTCCTCGCGGGGGGTCTGAGCCACGAGCCAGTCAGCGCTGATCAGGCCGGCCGCATCGTAGTGCTCGCCCTGCCGATCCTGCGCTTCCGGCTCCGCGTAGAACGTGTGCAACCGGACGTTCTCGTTGCCGGCGGTCAGCGCCTTCGCGTGATCACGCATCGCGTGCACACGACCGTTGAGCGCCCCGTGAACGTACCAGGTTGGTCGCTCAGGTGTCGCCGCTGTGATCGTCTCCAGCATGCTCATCATTGGCGTCAGCCCGACGCCTCCGCTGACGAGCACGACGGGGGCGTTCGAGGTCTGGTCGAGGAAGAAGTCACCGGCAGGCGGTGCCGCGCGCAGCACCGTCCCGTATCGGGCATGATCGTGCAGCCAGTTCGAGACGATCCCGGCGGGCTCGTCTGCCCGGCCCTCGCGCTTGACGGTGATGCGGTAGGCCCGGTCGTTCGGCGCACAGGAGATCGAGTAATTCCGCTTCAACACGCCGTGGCCCGGCAGGTTGAACAGGAAGCCCAGGTACTGCCCCGGCCGGTGGCGCAGGACCGGGCCACCGTCAACCGGAGCTAGGACGAAGGAGCGGATCATCTCGCTGTCCTGCGCGACGCTCTCGACCACGAAGTCGCGCCAGCCGTTCCAGCCCCCCGGCTTGGCCGACAGATCGCGGTAGATCGTGGCCTCGCGGCCGATCAGCAGCTCCGCCAGGAACCAGTACGCCTCACCCCAGGCCGCGCAGATCTCCGGCGTGGCGGCTTCGCCGAGCACGTCGCCGATGGCGCCGAGCAGCGCGTCGGCCACATAGGGATAGTGCTCCGGCAGGATGTTCAGCGCGACATGCTTCTGCGCGATGCGCTCCACCGCTCCGGCCAAGACGCCGAGATTGTCGATGTTGCGGGCATAGGCCAGCACCGCCTGAGCCAGGGCCTTCGGCTGCGAGCCGGTCTCGCCGTGGTGGGACTGGTTGAAGAGGTCGCGGATCTCTGCGTTCTGGAAGAGGCGCTCGTACATGCGCTTCGTGATCGTCAGGCCGTGCGCCTCGAGGGCGGGGACGGTCGCCTTGATGATGGCGACGGTGGCGGGAGAGAGTGGGGTGGGCATCGGCAACTCTCAAAGGTGCATTAATGCTGCATCTTATGGCGCCCTGGCCTAAAAGATGCAAGAATTATATACCTTCAGCTCAGACAAGGCATGCGATGCGTCTGACCCGCTACACAGACTATGCCCTGCGCACGCTGATCTATCTCGGCTTGCATGAACCGCGGCAGAGTTCGATCGCCGAGATCGCGCGCGCTTACGGCATCTCGGAAAACCATCTGACGAAGGTGGTGCATCAACTCGGCCGCGTGGGGCTGATCCGCACCACTCGCGGCCGCGGCGGCGGGCTGCGGCTTGGCAGGCCAGCTACCGAGATCATCATCGGTGCCGTTGTGCGGCAGACCGAGGACGATCTCGCACTGGTGGAGTGCTTTGCAAGTGGAGTATGCGCGATCACAGCATCGTGCCGCCTGAAGCGTGCACTCGCAGAGGCTTTGGCAGCTTTCCTGGCGGTTCTTGACGGTTACACATTGGCGGACCTGCTCGCAGATGAGGCAGGACCGGAGATCTCGCGGCTTCTGGGTCTACAGCTAGAACTCGCCCCATGATACGAGATCGGGATCGCGTTGCTTGTCACGGTGCACCCTCCTGCCCACCGTGCAAGCCGTATTTCAGGAAGTAAGAACGACATTCACAGCGTGACCGAGAAGCTCATCGGTGCTGTTCTCGCGTGGGTGGGGTCTGCGGGGGCCCGTTCTCGCCCTGGCGCTTCCGGCCGGTGCCCTCAACGGTCCCACGCGTTTTCAAGGCCGGCCCTCCGCTGCAAGCTCTGTCCTGGATCTGGATCGTATCCTGGTCTCCAGCCGGGCTTACGGCCCTTGGCTGCGCTCGGCAAGGGAGTGGCATTCGACTTTCCAGCCGGGGAGCCGACAACCCCATCCTGCGCGACCAACATGGCGGCGGCGAAGAGGATCAACCAGGCGGTGGTGGCCGCAAGGACCGGCGTCAGGTCCCGCGCGTGCTCGCGCCACTGGCGGATCGCCGGGCACCCGAAGGTGAAAGACGCCGCCAGCAGGATCTGGAACGCGTGCTCGTTCATGACGTATCCGGCTGTCTCACGGGCCCCGATCCGTTCACGCGAGCGCATGCGTGAACGGGCCATCGCCCGGCCCCACAGGTGTCCGATCCCCCAGAACGCTTCGCCCTGATGCGATGATCTGGATGGTCTGGCGCCGATCACAGACGGTACGTGCCATCGTCTCTAGGTCGCGCAGGTATAAAATCATCAGATTCCTCGAAGCGCCGTCCGTGTTGAGAGCGGTGCCCACCTTGAAGAAGACGTTGCGCTCAAGCTCGGTCCAGAACTCGGTCGAGAATAATTCTTGCTGTGCCACGGGATGAGCCCTCAGTGAGATGCCTAATTCTACAGGTACACTCAATAACGTCATCGCTCGAATGGTAAAGGCGCGCGAACATGTAGCTGTCCGTGAACGTACCGTCTTCGTCAGAGTGCCCGGCTCGACTCCTTCATCGTAGGCCCGCGCACTCACCGGAGGCTTCGGGTTCCAGCAAGCCGATGCCGGCCGGCCTTCAGTGCAGCCGATTGATGGTCATGGCGAAGCCCGCGAGATCACCCCGTCACGCTGCATATACCCTTCGGAGCTATCCGAACATCGGCCGCCTACAGAACGCAAGAACAGTTCGCGTACAGTTTTGTTGAACGCTCCCCTTCGGACCCGGTTACGCGGCCCCGAGAAGCTGGAGATCATGTGGCTCATCGTGCAAGGCATCTGCCGGTACACGCTCCACTGGAGATGCTCGGCATTCCACGTGCCGCCTTCTACCATTGACCACGTCTGGCACGCATGCACCTCGCACACTTCTCGGTTATAACGGCACGAATGTTGGTAGCTACGATGCAATACTCGCAGTCATGGGATCAGCTATCCGAAGTATTCTGCTCCCACCCTTGCACGCTCAAACCTATACCTGGACACAAAGGCGAGCTACCTGACTGAAGTCGGCGGCCACGTGATCTGGACGGTGCACCTGGGCAGTGTCTGGGCCGCACGCAGAAGCCAAGTTCCATGGGCACGCTTGCGGAGCCTATTCTGGGGCACCGGGGTCCGCGAGCCGCTCGCCGGTCCAACCCTGAGCCTCGTCGAGGTCGGCGAAGGTAGGTAGAATGACTTCACTAACTGGGCCAGACCCCGCTTCCAAAAACCACATCCCACCCTGCTCCCGTGCTCATCCGAGAGCTGCACCAGGACGGCGACGAGATAGCCGTCGGCAAAGATAAGCTGGCTGTACTTGCTGCCGGTCCGCACATGCGCGGGCTGCGAGCGAACGCTCATCCAGAAGCTCGCCTCTTCAAGTGCGGGTCGAACTTCGCCGCTTTGCTCAAAGCTCTCCAATCCAGGATGATGAGCGTGCGGCCTCTCAAGTCAGTGAGGTCTAGGCGCCGCAGGGCCTGCAGCACTCGATTGAAATAGATCGGTGACAGACCAAGTGCGTCGCTGAGTGCTTGTGACGGTCAGGGAATCGCAGAGATCATCCTCCCAAAGTGCTCCGAGATGGTGAACTGCGGGGATCAGGAGTGCGGTGAGCAGGCCACCCAGAGTCTCGTCGCTGCGCAGAAGAACGGCGACTTCCGCGTCGAGATCGACAGTGACTGGGGCGAGCAGCAGAGCGTGGAGGCGCTCAGTCTCGCCTCCGGTCGGCTGTCCCGTCGTAGAGCGGATGCGGCTTGGCTGCCGGTGAAGCGGCCGTAGACGCGGCAGAATCTCTCCCTCAACGACACGCGCAAGAGCGTTCGTTACCGCCGCGTCGGGGTCAGACGCGCGCTCGGGATGCGGCGGGCACCCCTTCGAGCCCGTGCGGGTGAGACGTCGGCTCGCGTTTTGGCTTGTCAGATCTTCAGACACGCTTCTTCTCGCGTCTTTCGAACGGCCGGATCACTGGCCTGCCTCATGGCCAAGGTGCCCGAGTTGGAACCATTTCGAGACCGAAGTTCAGGGCCGTGTGTTGGATTACTGGTCCGCTGCCGGACTGTTCCCGGTGGCAATCTGAGCCGCGCTGCCGCGTTGGTCCCTTAGATCAGACCACGTCAGCTGGAACGTGCAATGAGCGGCCGATCAGCCGCACAACGTTCACCTGGTGTCGCATAGTGAGGAGGGGGCGTGTGAGCTTAGGGGCAAGCCGGCAGCAGCCCGATGCCGAGATCAGGCAAGTGGTATGGCCGATCCCGCCTGAGCCCATCCGCCAGCCTTTCGGTCGCCTGCTGACCACGGCCTACGAACACCGTTGCTGTGAACCCTTTTTCTCGCGGTGCGGCTGGCGTTGTCGAGGTCGGGGCTGCCAGTCGAGCGCATCTGCATTCGATAACTGTTCTCGCATCACGCGATGCAGAGCGGCCCGGACACCGGCCGCCTGCCACTCGCCCAGCCTCCGCCAGCACGCCTTGCCGCTGCAGCCCGCTTCGGTCCGCGGCAGGTGCTTCCAGCGCATGCTGGTACGCACCACCAGGATGATGCCCTTCAGCGCGGTTCGATCCAAAGTGCACGGCCGCTCACCTTTTAACTTCTCAGGTTCGGGCGGTAGCAACGACTCGACCAACGCCCAGAGCTCGTCGACGACGAGCGCGTTCATGTACTCTCCGCCCGATCGAGCACGCCATGTCCCTCGCCTAAAGATTTCAAAGCATCGTTATAATTTATATGCAGAGAACTAATCTCGATAAGAAGTCCTGGTCATCCATTTGGCGGCGCCGATATTTGCCGGTTTGTGTCGCAATTTACAAAGAAAGGTGATGATCCATGGTTTACGGAGACACCAAAAACGGGCGGCCGACCGTCGTCATTACGGGCGCCAGCGCGGGAGTCGGACGCGCGATTGCGCACGAGTTCGCCCGGCATCGCTGGAATGTCTCGGTTCTCGCCCGCGGCGAAGCAGGGCTGAAGGGGACCGTGCGGGACATCGAGCAGGCCGGCGGCCGCGCAATGGCGCACCGGGTTGACGTGGCCGACGCCGAGGCAGTGATGCGAGCAGCGGACGAGACCGTAAAGGAGTTCGGAGCCATCGACGTCTGGATCAACGTCGCGATGGTCACTATCTACTCGCCCGTGCAGCAGACAAAACCTGAAGAGTACAGGCGGGCGACCGAGGTGACGTATCTCGGTCAGGTCTACGGCACGCTTGCCGCACTCAAGCACATGACCGCACGCGATGCAGGCAGCATCATCTGCATCGGCTCAGCCCTGGCCTACCGCTCGATCCCGCTGCAGTCGAGCTACTGCGCCGCCAAGGCCGCGGTGCGCGGCTTCCTCGATAGCTTGCGCAGCGAACTCTTGCACGACGGCAGCCGCGTGCGGCTGACGATGGTGCAACTTCCCGCCGTTAACACGCCGCAATTCGACTGGGCGCGCTCGCGCATGCCGCGGCGTCTGGAGCCGGTGCCGCCGATCTATCAGCCGGAGGCGATCGCCCGCCATGTCTATCGCGTCGCGCACGACATGCCGCGCGAGCTGTGGATCGGCGCCCCAACCTGGAAAGCGATACTGGGCAATATAATCGTACCCGGCTGGATCGACGGCTACCTTGCCCGGAACGGCTACCGCGGCGAGATGACGAGCCAAGCTGCGATAGAGAACCGCCCGGACAACCTCTACAACCCGGTCGATACGGATCCCGGCGCCCATGGTCGCTTCGACCGACGCGCCGTTCCTACGGTGCCGGCGGCGGATCCGCGTTGGCTGAAGCTCGGCATCGCGACGATGCTCGGCGCCTTCGCCGTCGGGGCGCTCACCGCGGCATGGATAGCCGACGCCCCCCGGCGCCTGCAGGGTCGCTGAATCGGATCCCGGCCGGCCCGCGGCGCCCATTGCACGCCGCGGGCCGGCTACATCATGCGCATGCGTTCATTGAACAGAACGACGAGGCTGCCGCCCACCATCACGGCGATGATCAGCGTCGAGAACAGGATCAGCTGGAGATCATCGCGCGCCGACCGCGTCAGATCGATGTGCAGAAAACAGCGGAAGTGGACAATCGCTTGGATCAGCGCCAAGCCAAAAATGACGCCCAATGCGGTCGTGCCGGTCGTCCAATGCCAGTGGACGAGGGCAAAAGCCGCACAGGTCAGCAGGAGAGCCAGCGCGTAGCCGACGCCGTACGTGACGAGGTCGCTGCGCTCGGAATGCGATCCGTCGTCGTTAAGCTTGCGGTTGCGGTTGCGGTTGCGGTGCGCGCCGCGCTGGGGCTGCTCTCCCGGCACTCGGGCGCCACCGAACAGGAGCCTAGAGGCGCTGAGCACGGCGGCGGCACCCGCAGCCTTCAGCAGGACTCTCGCCCGCGATTGACCATGCCCAGACATCAGATTTTGCCCTGTAGATAGACCACGGAGAAGATCGCGATCCAGATGATGTCGAGGAAGTGCCAGAATAGACCGAGCTTCAGCAAGTTTAGCTTGACTCGGGCATCTGTGCCGAAGGTCGCGATCTGCACGAGCATCACCACGATCCAGATGCAGCCGGCCGTGACGTGAAGGCCGTGCGTGGGCACTAGCGCGAAGAAGACTGACAAGAAGCCACTCCGGTCCGGACTTGCCTTGTCGGACAGCATGGTGGCGAAATCATTCAACTCGAAGCCCAGGAAGGTCATCCCGAGCGCCAGCGTCAGGAAGAGCAGCACGGCGAGCCTCACGCGGCCGCGGTCGTACTTCAACGCAATCGAGGCCAGCCCGAAGGTCAGGCTGCTCGTGAGCAGGATCAACGTCTCGATGAACGCACTGCCGAGCTTGAACTCGGCCTGCGGCCCCGGCGCGCCCGCGGTGGCCGCGACTTGCGTGCCGTAAACCGCGAAGAGCAGCGCGAACAGCACCGCGTCACTCATCAGGAAGATCCAGAACCCGTAGAGGCCGATCTCGGCCTCGCCCGGTTCGAGTTCGTCGCCGCTCTGGAGGTTGAGGCCGATGTGCCGGAGCTGTGGTCCGGTCATGCCGCGACCTCAGCGGGGTTGATCTTGGCGAGTCCGCGATTGGCCTGGCTCTCTTCGAGTTGACGGGGCACGGGGCGCGCCGCGTGAGCCAGGTCGAGCCAGCGGCGGTCCTCGGCCTCGACTTCGGAGGCTGGGATCCACCGGTGGGTCTCGCGCACGAAGCTGCGCGCGATCACAGGGAGCCAAGTCGCCGCGAGGCCGAAGACCGCCATCCACCAGATGTGCCAGACGAGGGCGAAGGTGCAGACCGCACTCCCTAATCCGACGAGCGGCCCGACCCAGCTGTTCTTCGGCATCTTCATGCCGCGGTAATGGTCGGCCGGCTTGTAGGCGCCGCTATGGGCCTTGCGCAGATAGAACGTGTCGCGGCCGCTGACATGTGGGATCGTCGCGAAGTTGTACTCCGGCGGGGGCGCCGCGACCGACCATTCGAGGCTGCGCGCATCCCAGGGATCGCCGACCGGAACACGGTTGCTCTCACGATCCCGCACGCTGACCCAAAGCTGCACGAACAACGTCACGAGGCCGGCGAGCAAGATGAGGGCCCCGAACTCAGCCACGATGAGCCAGGGCCGGTAGTCGGGCTCGAACAGAGCTTGGCTGCGGCGCGGCATGCCCCCGAGACCGAGCACGTACAGGGGCATGAAGGCGAGGTAGAAGCCGACGACCCAACAGCCGAAGGAAATCTTGCCCCAGCCTTCCGAGAGGCGGAACCCGAACGCCTTCGGGAACCAGTACTGGTAGCCGGCGATCAGGCCGTAGAGCGTCCCCGGGATGAGCACGTTGTGGAAGTGTGCGACCAGGAAAACGGTGTTGTGGACCATGAAGTCCACGGGCGGGATCGCGAGAAGGATGCCGGACAGGCCGCCGAGCACGAAGGTTATGATGAAGGCGACCGAGAACAGCATCGGCGGCGTGAAGCGCAACTTGCCACGGAACATCGTCCAGATCCAGTCATAGACCTTCACGCCGGTGGGCACCCCGATCATCATCGTAGCGATCCCGAAGAAAGAATTGATGTTCGCGTTCTGGCCCATTGTGAAGAAGTGGTGCAGCCATACCGTGAACGATAGCACCCCAATCGCCATAGTCGCGATGACGAGCGACGTGTACCCGTACAGTTCCTTGGACGAAAAAGCTGACACGACCTCCGAGTAGATGCCAAAAGCCGGGAGGATGACGATGTAAACCTCCGGATGGCCGAACAGCCAGAAGAGATTCACATAGTTCATCATGTTGCCGCCGAGATCGTTCGTGAAGAAGTGGTAGCCGAGGTAGCGATCGAGGGCGAGCAGAGTGGTCGCGACGGTCAGCGGCGGCATCGCGAAGATCATCAGGATCGCGGTGCACAGCGCCGTCCAGCAGAAGAGCGGCATGCGCATCAGATGCATGCCGGGGCAACGCTTTTTGTAGATCGTCGTCGCGAAGTTGAGGCCGGAAAGGGTCGTGCCGATCGACGATAGGGTGATGGCCCAGATCCAGTAGTCGGGGCCGACGCCAGGCTGATACGCAACCTCTGTGTAAGGCGGGTAGCCCGACCAGCCACCGGTGGAGAACTTGCCGACCGCGAGCGAGATCATCACGAGTCCTGCCCCACCCCCGGTCAGCATCAAGCTGATCGAGTTCAGCAGTGGGAAAGCCACGTCGCGCGCACCGATCTGGAGCGGCACCACATAGTTGATGAGGCCTGTCAGGAACGGCATTGCCATGAAGAAGATCATGATGCTGCCGTGCGTGCTGAACAGCTGAGCGAAATGCTCGGGCGCCACGATGCCGGGAGCATTCACGGCGAGCGCCTGCTGCGTTCGCATCAGCACCGCCTCGATCAGGGCGCGCGAGAACATCACGCCGGCAAGCACGATGTACATGATGCCGATCTTCTTGTGATCGAGGCTGGTCAGCCAGTCGAAGAACAGAGGCCGCCACCAGCGTTTCCAGGTCAGCAGCGCCACGAGGGCGACCGCGCCGACGACGACCAGCGCGCCCGCGAAGGCACCGATAATCTCGCTCACGTTGGGGTCGTCCCATGCCCGCACGAAGGGGAACGACTTGGCGTCGAGCCGGCCGAAAAGGACGTGCCAGAGGTTGACGCCGCTCATCAATGATCCCCCTCGTGGGCGGAATGGATGCCAGGATGTTTCAGGGCGAGGATCGCCTTGAAGAGTCCGGGCGCGACCGATCCAAACAGCACCGGTGTGGCCTGGGTCGAGGGCGTGGACAGTGTCTGGAAGGCATTCATGTCGAGGGTCTTGCCGCCCGCCCGCGCACGGGCCAGCCAGGCGGCGTAGTCGTCGGGCGATTGCGCCAGGACGGGGAACTTCTGATTCTGGAACCCCGTCCCGTTGAACTGCGTGTTCTCGCCGCGGTAACGGCCCGGATCGCTGGCGGCGAAGTTCAACTGGGTGGTCATGCCGGCCATCGCGTAGATCTGGCCGGCCAAGTTGGGCACGAAGAACGACTGCATGACCGTATCGCTGGTCAGGCTGAGATGGACCGGCCGGTCCACCGGGAACGCGAGTTCGTTCACGCTCGCGACCCCCTGCTCGGGATATATGAACAACCACTTCCAATCGAGCGCCACCACCTGCACCTCGACCGGTGGGTTAGGGGAAGCCAGCGGCTTGTAGGGATCGAGCGCGTGCGTGTCGCGCCACAGGAATACCGCCAGCACGGTCACGATGATGACGGGCGGGATCCAGATCAAACCTTCGAGGGGCCAGTTGAAGCCCCATCGTGGTCGGTAGRCGCTCTCGGTGTTCGAGAGCCGGTAATGCCACGCGACGATCGGCGTCAGCAGCAGCACGGGCCCGACGACGAAGAGCAGGATGAAACAGGCGATCAAGAACAGGCCGCGCGTTCGGTCGGCGACAGGGCCTGCGGCATTCAGAAAGCCGTGATCGAGCACACCGCAGCCGCCGAGCTCGGCCAGTGTCGCGCCAACGCAGAGCCGAGCCAGATTGGCGGCCGCTGTGCAAAGTGTGCAGCCTTGTCCGTCATGTCCGCGCATCCGGATCGGGTCAGCCACATCCATTTCCGGGCTTCCTGGCGGATGCTTCGGTGCGACCGGCTGTGCGCGGCGTAATGTTTCGGATGGCGAATGACCGATCCGCCTCCACATCGGACGATAGAGATTTGTCCTTAACAACGTTTGGATCACACCATTCACTCTGGCTGTAAAACGCATGTCGCCTAATGGCCATATTGAGTAAGAGTGCCGTAATTCAGGCGCTGATCAGTTGCTGATCACAATCCGTCATCTCGCCTCAATCGCGCTGTACATCTGCGTTAAAGAGGTGAGCGTAAAACAAATCGTTGTTACATTCGCGTTATATACTTATCCGCCGCCTTCGCAGGCTCATTTTTTAACGGGTATCGCGGAAACTGGCGGCGATAATGAGCCTTTCAAGTCTAGGCCTTAGGATGCACACGTCGGTTTCGGTACCCTGGCGTACAGGTTGGCTCCCGCCACGCAGTGCCCGTCCTCGGACTCTGTGCGGGGCTTGTGCCTGCCCTGTGGGTCGGCTGGTCGACGGGCCAACCTGGGTCGGCGCAGCCGGTCGACCGGCAAAGCCTCGGCTGAACCTCTCCTCGGACCCGAGTCGACGATCCAGACCCTCGCGTGCTCTGATCGTGCTGTGGCAGCGCGTCCAGGTCCCGACACGGATCTGTGACTTGGCCGACGAAATCGACAGCTGGGGTTTGGTACAGCCGCGGTATATCTCGTCGCCCTTGCCGCAGCGAAGACTAAGCGTAACCGCCAGGCGCAAGATCCGCATCCTGGTCGCACCGGCGCAGCTAACCGATGAGGTCGAGTGCGTAGAGATGCGCGCCTGAGGTGATAAACAAGCGCGTCTCACCGGGAGCGAAGCAGAGGTTGGAGCAAGTTTGAGGCGTCGGGATCAGACCCAGCCGATGCCCGTCGCTCGAGAAGACCTGCACGCCGGCCTCGGAACTCGTCCAGACCCAGCCGCGCCTGTCGACACGCAGGCCGTCTGGGATCCCAGGCTCGATCTCGGCAAACACGCGCTGGTTCTCCAGCCCTGGCGTTGCGGTCACATCGTAGGCGAAGATCGTGTGTCGGTTGCCACCGAAGGACCGTGAGGTGTCGGTGACGTAGAGCGTTCGGCCATCTGGGGTAAAGGCAAGTCCATTCGGCTGTTCGAGATCCGCCATCCGCTCCGCCTCGCCCGTCGCCGGATCGACGCGGTAGACACTCCGGTGGCCGAGTTCGGGTTCGGCGAGCGCACCCTGCTTGGGCAGCGCGAGCCCGTAGCTCGGGTCGGTGAACCAAAGCGCGCCGTCAGCGGCGCAGACGACATCGTCCGGCGAATTGAACCGCCGTCCCCGGTAGGTCCCGACCAGAGGCTCGTAGCGTCCATCCGGGGTCGTACGCGACAGGCGCCGGTTCCCGTGCTCGCAATGCACGAGATTGCCCGCATCGTCGATCGTGTGGCCGTTGATGAAGGGCGTCGCATCGACGACCACCTCGACGCACCCGTCCTCGCGCCAGCCGAGCACGCGCCGGCCCTCGACATCGGACCAGACAAGCATGCGGCGGGCAGGCCACCAGACCGGCCCCTCGCTGAACACCGCATCGTCGTAGAGCGAGACGAGCCGCGTGCCATGCGGCACGACATCGGTAAAGCGCGGGTCCCGCGCCCGAGGTAGATCGACGCTGGAGACAGGTTGCGGTGGTCCCGCGCGACGAACGACGTCCGGCATCATTGACCTCCGAGCACTCGGAGCCGCGCAAGCCTAGGTTTCTGCCGACGGCAGGAAGGGCCGCCCGAGTTCCACGGACAGGCCGGCGTTCTGCGGTCTCGCGCCATCAGGCCGCTCCATCAGGTAGCGCGGCGCCGCTCAACCGCCATCTTACCCGCATCCTGAGGCTGGCGGGGTGGAGAGAAACGGCACTCGCACAGAGCAGAGTCCACAAGTGGGACAAGATGTACGCTGCAGCTATCTCTTGTCGTTCGAGCCTGGCTTCTGATCCAGAGCCTGGTTCGCTTTGCTGACATGATCGAGGCAAGATCTTTCGTTGTTTTTCATGTCTTCTTCCCGCGCGAGACGCAGTTCCGCGGACGCCATCTCGGCGGGGCCCGCGTTGACCTGAGATGGCATTCTCGTTTGCACCTTGTCGATCTCTGGTCCGCAGTGGGAGGTGCCGGCCCAAGCAGACGTCTGGCCGAGGGATACACCCAGAAGAGCAGCCGCCGCACAGGGCAGGAAAAGAGCTTTCAACACGCGATGCATAGTGCCTCCGACATTGTACGTGAGTGCTGAAAGAACGACTTCGCCGCGGCGTAGTTTCTCCGCATAAGGCAGAACACGAGCGGACTAGTACGGGCGCGTACTGGTTCTTGCGCGAAACAGCCGCCGGGGTCAGATCGAGAAGCACGTCGGCGCCGCGCCGATCATAGCCAAGCTCAGCGCCAACAGCGTCACCTCTGCGCCGCTTTCCGCTCTTGCCCGCCCATTTTTGATAGCGCGTTCAGGGGCACTCGTCCGCGGCGCCGAAAGGCTGCCGTACCAGCCTCGCCCCGGCACTGCGCAGGATCTCAATGCAGGTCTCCGCGCCGCCGCGGAACATGCGCAGATCAGCCGTCCGCTGCCCTATGCTGAAATTGACCAGAGCGAGTTCCGGCAGCCAATCCGGCAAGTGCGGATCGGCCAGGATCGTGCGAGATCTGGCGTCACTCCGGATACCGGGCAGGGCATGCAGCAGGCTGAACATCGGGTCCGCGTCCCAAGCCTGCGGGACGTTGGCCCCGAGATACTGCACCGGGAAAGGCGCGGCGGGCCGGCCCGTCCCGGCGAAAACCTCCGGCAGGCGGTGAATCATGAAGCGGTCGGCCGCCGCGATCAGGCCGGCGGCGATGCGGGCACCTCGGCACGGAAGCCATACTGGACCAGCCCGACCGCGACCGGGCCGGTGTCATGCGGCCAGACTGGTGACCGCGGCAATCGCCGCGAGCGCGCCCACAAGCTTTCCGTGAAGGAAGGGGGATTGGTCCGCGTTCCGCTAAACGCCTCATGGCTAGAGTCCTATGCCCCCAAATCGATCGCCAGCAGGTAATTGGTGGCCGCGATGAAAACGCGGCGCATGCCGGGCCCAGCAAAGGCGCAGTTCGAGGGCGTGGCGGGTGTGGGGAAGAAGCCGAGTCGAACGCCATCGGCAGCGTAGATGTGAATACCGTCGCCGGCGGTGGTCCATATCCAGCCCCGTCGGTCGACGGCGAAGCCGTCCGGGTAACCATGGTCGGTCCGGCAGAACAGGCGCCTCTTCGTGAGCGCCCCATCGGAGCCCACATCGAACGCCTGAATCTCGTGGGTGTCCCGCTCGTGCCCCCCGATGATCTCACCCAGCGAGCGGGCCGTGTCGGAGACGTAGAGCGTGCGACCATCAGGCGAGAAGAACAGACCGTTCGGTTGCTCGAAATCCGCCATACGGTCGAGGGCGCCGCTGCGCGGATCGAACCGATAGACGCTGCGATGATCGAGTTCAGGGTCAACGAGGCTGCCCTGGTTGGGCATCAGGGTTCCGAAGGTCGGGTCCGTGAACCAGATTGTCCCATCAGCCGCTACGGTGACGTCGTTGGGTGAGTTTAGGCGCTTGCCTTCGTAATGCGTGACGATCGGCTCAGGATCACCGTCGTCGACGGAGCGGCTGATGCAACGTCGGCCATGCTCGCAATGGACGAGGTAGCCGTCACCGTGCAGAGCGTTGCCGTTCATGAACTGCGTGTTGTCGATGGCCACCTCGACACGACCGTCGGGGTACCAGGCGAGCAATCGGCGGTTGGGCACGTCGGACCAGACCAAGCGGTTGCGCGGCGTATCCCAAACCGTGCCCTCACCATGCAGCGTGAACTGATGCAGGATCAGCAACTCGGCGCCTGCCGACAGCACGCGTTCTAAACGCGCGTCATGCACCTCCACGCCGCTGAAGCCTTGTACGGGCTTCGGAGGTCCCGCCCGCCGCAGTAGGCGCCCTGGAAGCAGGGATGGATCATCCGACATACAGGCCACCTCTCACGGATGGATCTTCGGATCGGCGGTGCAAGTCTGACGCTTGGAACCGCTCCTGATGCAGGAACGCCAGCGCCTTGGCGGGCCGGCGAACGGGCCAACATGTTTGGGTTGGATCGCCCACACGTAGCTCCGCTCGAGGCACAGGCGAGCTGCTCGAAGCACCGCGGAACGGATCGGTCAGTATGCTGGCCGTGCGGCAACTCATGGGTGGTCGCTGTAGGGGTGAGTGGAGCCGAAGGGGTGGTGAATGAGCGCTTCCAGGCCGGTGCCATTCGGGCCCACGACCAGCAGCAGGAAGCCGGCGCCGAGCGAGAGGTTCTTGAGGAAGTCCCAGAATAAGGTCCGCCCCTTTCCACTCGGATCCGACCAGAAGTCGCCGGCCGCCCAGAATCGCTTGAAAAGGATTGCGGTCGCGGCGCAGTAGCCCGCGATCACGAACGCACAGGCTCGATCTGCCTCACCGGTCACGACGCCGAGTGAGCAGAAGATTTCGACAGCCAACCCGGTCAGCAGAACCGCTACTGCGAGCGCCCGGGTCTGGAACACGGTCTCGGCCTGCTTCACCGCGTTGCCGAAACCGACCACCTTGTCGAGCGCGCTGAACGGCAGGAACAGGAGCACCATGCCGTATCGCACCAAGAGGGCGACGATCGCAGCCCCGCTCACAGCCGGTCCTTCAGGATATCGGCGACCCGCAGCGCATTGGCGATGATGGTCAGCGTGGGATTGACTGCACCGATCGACGGAAAGAAGCTGGCATCCGTCACGTAGAGGTTCTCAACTTCGTGGGCGCGGCAGTCGAGGTTGAGCACTGACGTGTTCGGATCGGTTCCGAACCGGCAAGTACCGGCCTGATGAGCCGTTCCGGACAAGGGAATGTCCTTGCCGAAATAAAGAGGCCGCTCAATCAGAACAGCAGGCCAGCTGATCTTGGTGAGCACCTCCTCCAGCTTCGCCTTCAACCGCTTCAGCGCTTCCGGGTTCGTCTCGACAAGATCGAGGTGAACCTTGCCGTCCTTGTAGTAGACGCGATTGTTGGGACTTGGCAGATCCTCACTCTGGAGCCAGAAATCCATCGAATGGCTCGCCAGCTTTTCGAAGGGCATATCGGGCAGCCATTCGAGCGAGGTCGGCAGGGTCTCGCCCTTTATCTGGTCGGCATGGCTCGTCGCGCACATCTGGACCAAGCCGAGCGGGTAATCCCAGTCATCGCTGCCGAAGTAGAAGTCGCTGAAGGCGAGTGTCTTCTGAAAGACGGTCTCGTTCTTTTCCTTCATCACGGCCATCACAACCGACATGTCGTGGCGCATGTAGTTGCGGCCGACCTGATCCGAGCCGTTGGCGAGACCGTTCGGGTGCTTCGCGTTGGCGGAACGCAGCAGGAGCAGCGCCGAGGACAGCGATCCGCACGCCACCACCACCGTTCCAGCCCTGTAGATCTCCTCCTGTCCGTGACGCGTGACGTGAACCGTTTCCACCCGCTGCCCGCTGGCATCGGTGTCGAGGCGAGAGACATACGCCTCAGTCAGCAGCGTGACGTTGTCGTGCACGGCCAGCATCGGATCTATGCACATGACCTGCGCGTCCGCCTTGCCGTTCAGCAGACAGGGGAAGCCGTCGAAGTAGGAGCACCTCATGCACACGCTCGTTGCCGTCGCAAAACCGTCTTCCTTCTGATCGAGGCGGATGCCGAGCGGCAGGTGAAACGGATGGAGGCCGATCCCGGCGAGCCGATCCGACAGCTCCTGGATCTTGGGCTCGTGCTTTACTGGCGCAAACGGATACGGCACGGCCGTCGGCGGTTCGAGGGGATCCTCACCCCGACGGCCGTGGACGTGGAAGAGTGCCTCGGCTTCGTCGTAGTAGGGCGCGAACGCGTCGTATTTCAGCGGCCATGCCTGCGAGATTCCAGCCTTGTGAACGACCTCGTCGAAGTCGCGTTCACGCAGGCGGAACAGCGCGGCTCCGTAAACCTTCGAGTTGCCGCCGACGTAATAGTGGAGCGCTGGGCTGAAGGTTTCACCGCTCCTGTTCGTCCACGTCTCGTGAGCCTGGTAGCGTCCGTCCACGAAGACGGCCTCAGCGCTCCAGTTTGCTTCCTCGCGCGGAAGGTAGCCGCCGCGTTCCAGGATCAGAATCCGCTTGCCGGTCGGGGCCAAGCGGTGCGCCAGCGAGGCTCCGCCGGGTCCGCTCCCGATCACGATCAGATCGTATGTTTCAGCCATCTCACCATCCGGCATCATCACCAGCACAGAAGGCGGATCCCTGCGGGCAAGTTCACGCACTCAAGCCCGGGATCTGTACGCGAACGGACCACCTAAACGACGGCCCCATAATCGCCGAATCTGCGCCCGTCGAACGTCGCGGGCCGATGCCGCCCGGGGGCTCTGGCCCACTTTCAAGCCGGCTCGGCCCGCGTGGGCCCACTCGCCGCGGTGGCAGTCCCCACCGCGCCGGCACGCGCGCCAAAAGCCTGCTCCGGGGGTGTTCAACGCGATCCTCGGAACGCTGCGGGTTCAAACGTTGCGTGAACCGTCACCTTCGATCCCGCCGCGTCTCAACACCGACCCCGAAAGATGCAGTGCGGTCTGAACCAAGGCGAGATGGCTCAGTGCCTGCGGGAAATTACCCGCGAGGTGGCGACCTGGGACGTTGTACTCCTCGGCCAAGAGCCCCAGATCGTTCCGGACCGACAGCACGCGCTCAAACGTGTTGTGCGCCGCTTCACGCCTCCCCTGCATGAGTTGGCAGTCCGCAAGCCAGCAGCTGCAGGCCAGGAAGGCTCCTTCCGGATTTGTCCCGCGAGCCTGCTTGCGCCGCACGAGCCCCTCCTCGACGAGATCCCGCTCGATCGCTTCGATGGTTCGGGCGATCCGCTCGTCGTCAACCGGCAGAAAACCCACGAGCGGTAAAAGGAGAAGGCTCGCGTCGAGTTCCTGGCCGCCGAAATAGTTGACGAAAGTCCTCAGGCCGGCGTCGTAGCCGTCCCGGCAGATCTCCGCGTGCATGCTGTCGCGCAGGTTTGCCATGCGCGCCAGCATCTTCGGATCGGTCTTGGCCATCTTGGCCCGACTATCGACAAACCGGTCGACCGCGACCCAGCACATGACCTTCGAGTACACGTAGTGCCGCGGTTCACCGCGCGCCTCCCACAGACCCTGGTCGGGATCACGCCAGATAGCCGCGACATGGCGCACGATGGCGTCTTCGACTTTCAATCCGTGCTCTGGCCGCTCCATGCCGGCTTTGGCGGCGAGGTGGAGCGTGTCGAGCACCTCCCCGTAGATGTCGAGCTGGCGCTGACCGGCAGCCGCGTTCCCGACGCGAACAGGGGCGGCCCAGCGGTAGCCTGGTAGCCACGGAACGATCCATTCCTCCAGGCGGCGGCTGCCGTCGATGCGGTACATGATCCGCATCTTGTCCGGATCCCCGGCGACAGCGCGGAGAAGCCAGTCGCGCCAGGCCTCCGCCTCCTGCTCAAAGCCGGCATTCAGCAGGGCGGACAACGTGAAGGTGGAGTCCCGGAGCCAACTAAAGCGGTAGTCCCAGTTCAAGGCACCTGCGGGTGCCTCGGGAAGCGAGGTGGTCGGAGCCGCGACGATGCCGCCGGTCGGCTGATAGATCAGCGCCTTCAGCGTCAGGAGCGAGCGGCGCACCGCCTCCGACCATGGCGTCGGCCTCTCGAACCGGCCGATCCAGTCGCGCCAGTAGGTCTGGGTCCTGGTCAGCGCTGCGTGAACGTCGATGTTGGCCGGGGCGGGCTCAGCGGAGGCACCGTACATCAGCGCGAACGGGCGCTCGTCGCCCGCGCTCACCTCGAACTCTGCCTCGATTACCTGATCGCTGCCTCCGAGAGGCACCGGCGCGTGCAGGACGACGAGATCCGGCCCGACCCGGGCCAGTGCCCGCTTGCCCTGCCGTTCGACCCACGGCGAGAGCGAGCCGAAGTCGAACCGCAGATTCAGCGTGGTGCGGAACCGCACCGTGCCACTCAGGCCGATGACGAGCCGGACCAGGACCGATGCACCGTCGCGGATCGGCATGAAATCCGTGACTCGGACGGCGCCATCCTCCGTGTGGAAGTCGGTCTCCAGCACGAGAGTATCGGCCTGATACCGGCGCTGGACCTGTGCCGCTCCGCAGGGATGGAGCTGCCAGCAGCCATGCTCTTCCCTTCCGAGCAGAGCCGCAAAGCAGGCATCCGAGTCGAAGCGTGGCCAGCACAGCCAATCGACCGAGCCGTCCCCGGCGACGAGTGCTGCTGTCTCACCGTCGCCGATCAGGCCGTAATCCTCGATGCGCTTGCTCATGCGACGGCTCGCCTGGGATGGGAGGCCGTCAGGCCGGTCAGTTCCCCACGCGAGGCCATTGCGCTGATGCGGTCGGCCGTGCGCAACGCGATGGCCTGGATGGTGAGCGACGGGTTCACGCCGCCCACCGTGGGAAAAACCGAGCCGTCGCAGATGTACAGGTTCGGGATGTCCCAGGACTGACAATCGGCATTCACCACGGAGGTGCGCGGGTCGGCGCCCATGCGGGCCGTGCCGTTGAGGTGGCAGGTGTCGTCGGTCTGGTCCCAGACCTCGCGGCCACCCGCTGCCACCAAGGCCTCGCGCATGAACTTCAGGGCATGGCGGTTCAGCGCCTTGTCGTTGTCGCACCAGGAATAGGTGATGCGCGCCACCGGCAGCCCGTACTGATCTTTCACGTCCGCGAGCGTCACCCGGTTGCGCTCCTGCGGCATGTACTCGGAGACGACCTTCAGCCCGGCGACGTGGTTGTACCGCTGCATCTCGGCCACCAGCGCCTCGCCCCAGAGGCCGTGCGCCGAGGCCTGGGTGTTGGCCCAGAGTTGCGGCAGCGGCCCCTGGCTCATGTAGGAATAGCCGCCGAAGAAGTCCTTGGCGAAGGGGCCGTAACCCGTGTCGTCGTAGTTCCAGTGCTCGCTGATCGCCAGCGAGGGCGGGCCCTTGTAGCTGCGGATCTCCTCGTCAAAGACGCCCCAGACCGCTTGGTTGCCCTGGACCATCAGGTTCTTGCCGACGAGGCCCGAGGAGTTGGCGAGCCCGTCCGGAAATTCCTGGTTGGCCGAGTTCAGCAGCAGCCGCGGCGTCTCGATGGCGTAGCCCGCCACCACGACGTTCTTCGCTCGCTGGAAGCGCCATTTGCCTTCGCGGTGATAGTGGACGCCGGTGGCTCGCCCGTTCTTGGTCTCGATCCGCCCGACCATGGCGAGGTCGCGGATCTCTGCGCCAGCCTTCAGGGCGCGGGGCAGGTAGCTCACCAGCACGCTCTGCTTGGCATTGGTGGAGCAGCCGAGCGTGCAGAAGCCGCGGTAGACACAGGGCGGCGCGTCGCCGTGCGGGGCCGAGACCGTGGCGAGCGGCGTCGGCGTCCAGCCGATGCCCATCGCCTCGGCGCCCCGAACCAGAACCTTGGCGGCGCCGTTGATCTCGTGCGCGCGGCGGTGATAGCGGCGCCGGTGCGGGCCCCAGGGATAGGAGACCGGGCCGGAGATCTTCAGGTCGTCCTCGACCTGATCGTAGTAGTGCCACATCTCCCGCCAGTCGATCGGCCAGTCGGCGCCGTAGCCCATCAGGGTGCGCGCCTTGAACCACTCCGGCCGGAAGCGCAGGGCCACCATGGCGTAGTGGACTGTGGAGCCGCCCACTGCCCTGCCGGAATTGTTCGAGCCCATCTGCAGCGGGTTTTCGCCGTCGACGATGCGCTCGTCCGTCCAGTAGAGCTTGGACTGGTGGCTCTCATCCGAGGCGAAATCCTCGAGCGGCCGGAAATACGGGCCGGCATCGAAGGCGACCACCGAGAAGCCCCGCTCGGCGAGCCGGCAGGCCAGGGTGCCGCCGCCCGCGCCGGTGCCGACGATGGCGAAATCGACCTCCTCGTCGTCCCGGTGCTGGCGCATCGGCACCCATTCGCCGATCCGCATGACGTTGGGGGCGCGGCCGTCGCGGGCGCGGGGATGGTGCTCCGGATCGTCACCGGGGGTGGCGTGCTTCGGGTTGTCGGCGGCTTTGCCGAGGCCGGGGATGCGCATGTCGAAGGGGAATCCTTATCGGCCGACCAGGAGATTCTCTTCGTAGGCCTCGTCCTCGCGACCGGGCTTGGCCTCGGCCGCCTCCCAGGGGTCGCGGCGGTCGAAATCCATGCGGACGTAGCCGCGCGGGCTCGCCGGGCCACCCCAGCCGATCTCGTTCCAGGCGGTGGGGTGGGCGTAGTAGGCCTTCACCACGTCGGACAGGACGCGCTTGTGGAAGAACAGCTTGGACGGCATGCCCGCCCAGGCGGCGTCGGTCAGCTCGCCCGCCTCGGCGCGCTTCAGCAACGCGTCCTGCGCCCAGGTGCCGAGTTCATGGAAGCGGGCACCGAACCGCGCCCGCGCCTCGGAGTCGATGGCCTTCAGCCCCAGGCGCCACGACGCGCGCTCCTCGGGCAGTTCGGGGTTGCGGTAGCCGTCACGGGTGTCGGTGGCGAGCTTGTGGTCCACCAGCGCCGCCACCGGGACCGGATCCGCACGGTCCGCCGGCTGCGGCACGATCCGGTCGGCGATCGCCTTTATCGTCGGCCATTCGGACTCGTCGAAGAAGCGGCGCGTCTCGGGGCCGATCGCCAGCCGCTCGTCCAGGACCGCGCGGGTCTTGGCGTTCCACGAGGGGCTGTCGCGCTTCGCCAGCACGTCGTAGCCCGGGAAGAGGTCTCGTCTCGGCAGCATGGGACACCCGGCTCAGAAGCGGAAGGGTCGGTGTTCGAGCAGTTCGAGGGCGGCGAGCCCTCCGAGCGCGACGCCGGAGAAGGACGGCGGGGCCGGCAGCGGCGGCCCGTCGATGAGGTTCTGGCGCCAGTTGTCCCAGCCGCCCATCATCCGGGCGACGCCGTAGGCGTGGAAGGCGACGCCGCCGATCCCAATCGCCGAAACCGCCCACATTCCCCACTTGGCCCCGACCTGGCTCGCACCTGCCGGCTTGGCGGCGGCGCGGACGAGGAGGGCGGCGGCGAGCGGCGGCAGGCTCACGGGGATGTACATGGCCGGGTTCTGGAAGGCGCCGCGGAAGTGCAGCAGCCCGGCCTCCAGGGTCGTGCCGGCGAGCATGCCCGCGGTGGCGAGCGCCAGGGCCGGCCCAGCCGGCAGGCCGCCGAGCCGGGGTGCCTCGGGATCGGCGTCGCGCACCCGCTCGGCGACGACGCCGAGGATGCCGGCCAGCGTCAGCGCCATCGGCGCGCCGATGGGGGCGGAATAGAACAGGTTCTGGAAGGAGTAGCCGCCCTCGCGCTTGCCGACGTTGTAGGCGTGGAAGCCGAAGCCGATCAGGCCGGTTAGCCCGGCCAGCGCCTGCACCCCGTGCCGTACGCGGGAGCTGCCGGGATCGGTATCGCCGGCCCCGTGCAGGGACGCCGCCAGGGTGACGCTGGACACGATGATCGGCGTGTACATCGCCCGGTTGAAGAACTGGCCGCGGTAATGCTCCAGGCCGGAATCGAACAGCACCGAGGCGGCGAGCATCGTCGAGGCGTGGTTGAGGCGCTGCGCCGCGCTCGCCGTCACCTCGTCGCCTCGCTTACGGAAGCGCCGCTCGCCCTGCGGCTCCACCTGCCGTCCGCCGTGCGGTGCCGGCCCGAGGCGCTTTGAGCGGCCGGAAGCGAACCACGTCAGCAGGCAGGCCCCGGCCGCCACGGCGGCGAGGACCACCACTGGATGCACCGCGGCCTCCACCCGCACAGGGGCGACGCGCCGCTTCAGGGCGGGCCTGGACGATCCCGGCGCGCCGCGGCGCCGCTCCGGCGGGCGGGGTCCGCGGTCAGACAGCGTAGGCATCGGCGTCCCGGGTCTTGAGGGTGAGGCCATGGCCTGGGCACGTCAGGTCGGGGGCGATCGCCCCGTCCCGGGCTACGGGCGCGCCGTCGAACAGCATCCGCTCGATGCGGACGTGGTCGTGGAACCATTCGAGGTGCCGGAAGCGCGGCACCGCCACAGCGACAGGCAGGTGCAGGGCCGGCGCGCAATGGCCGGACAGGTCGATATGGGCCGCCTCGCAGAGGGCCGCGATCTTCAGGAAGCCGCTGTAGCCGCCGCAGCGGGTCACGTCGGCCTGCGCGACATCGACGGCGCCGACCGCGAGCAGCCCGCGCGCATCGTCCAGCGTGTAGGCGTACTCACCCGCCGCAATTTCCATCCCGGCGGGGGCCGCCGCGCGAACGGAGGCCATCCCGGCGGTGTCGTCGCTCGTGACCGGCTCCTCGAACCACGCCACTTCGAACTGCTCGGCGGCGCGCGCAACTGCAAGGGCACGCTTCAGTGTGAAGGCACCGTTGGCGTCAATGAACAGGTGCGCGGCGCCGATCGCCGCCTTGGCGGCGGCCATGCGGGCCGGATCGCGCTCGGGCTGGCTGCCGATCTTCATCTTCACGGCGCGGCAGCCGTCGCGCTCCACCCAGCCGGCGAGCTGTTCGCGCAGCTGGCGGTCGTCGTAGCTCGTGAAGCCGCCGCTACCGTAGATCTCGGCGCGGTCCCGCGCCCGCCCGAACAGGTGCGCCAGCGGCAGGCCGAGGAGGCGCGCCTTCAGGTCCCACAGCGCCGTGTCGAGGGCCGAGATCGCGGTGGCGGCGAGCCCCGAGCGGCCGAGGTTGCGCACCGCCCCCTGCAGCACCGCGTTCGCCCGCGGGATGTCGAGGGCCGGGAGCCCGGAGAGGCACGCCGCCAGCGTCTTGGTGATGAGCGGCACGACGCCGGCATCGGTGTAGCTGTAGCCGAGGCCGGTCTCACCCCCCGCCTCGATCTCGGCGACCACGAGTGTGGTCTTGTCCCAAGCGAAGGTGCCGTCCGCCTCGGGAGCGTCAGTGGGAACGGTGAAGGCCCAAGCCCGCACCGTCCCGATCTTCGGATCCTCGCGCATGATCGGCGACCTCGAGCCCTACTTCTTGTCGCCCGGTAGGACCGAGCTGAGCACCTGCCGGGCCGTGTCGGCGAGCAGGTGGCGCTCCTTCGGGTCGCCCTTGCCGAGCATCGACATGAAGTTCTGCACCTGCTGGAGGGTGAAGAACGGCGGCAGCGGCGGCACCTCGGGATCGGTCTTCACCTCCAGCACCACCGGCACCTGGCTCGCCAGCGCCTCGTCCCAGGCCGGGCCGACCTTGGCGGGGTCGTCCACGTAAAGGCCCTTCAGGCCGATCAGCTCGGCGAACTTGTGGTAGGGCACGTTCGGGATGGTTTGGCTCGCCTCGAACTTCGGGTTGCCCTCCATCACCCGCTGTTCCCAGGTGACCTGGTTCAGGTCCTCGTTGTTGAACACGCAGCAGATCCAGGTCTTATTCGACCAGCGGTGCATGTACTTCGCGACCGTGATCAGCTCGGCCATGTTGTTCATCTGCATGGCGCCGTCGCCGACCAGCGCGATCACCGGCCGGTCGGGATGGGCGACCTTGGCGGCGATGGCGTAGGGCACCGCCGCGCCCATGGAGGCGAGCCCGCCCGACAGCGAGCACATCTGGCCCCGGCGCATCTTCAGGTCGCGGGCGTACCAGTTGGCGCAGGAGCCCGAATCCGACGTGATGATCGCCCGTTCGGGCATGCGCGGGGAGAGCTCCCAGGTCACGCGCTGCGGGTTGACCGGGTTGGCCTTGGCCATCGCCCGGTCCTCCGCCTCCTTCCACCAGGAGGCGACGCCCTTCTCGATGCCGGTTCGCCAGGAGCCGCCCTCCTTCTTCTGATCGAGCAGCGGCAGCAAGGCGCGCAGGGTCTCGGCGGACTCGCCGCAGAGCGGCACCTCCATGGGATAGCGCAACGACAGCATCTCGGGGGCGATGTCGATCTGCACGCCCCTGGCTTGGCCCTCTTCCGGCAGGAACTCGGCCCAGGGGAAGCCCGAGCCGACCATCAGCAGGGTGTCGCACTCGGCCATCATGTCGGAGGACGGCTTGGACCCGAGGAGGCCGATCGTGCCGGTGACGAAGGGCAGGTCGTCCGGCAGCGCGGCCTTGCCGAGCAGCGCCTTGGCGACGCCGGCCTGCAGCTTGTTGGCCACCGCGATTACCTCGTCGGTGGCGTGGAGCGCGCCGGCGCCCACCAAGATTGCGACCTTCTGGCCGGCATTCAGCACGTCGGCCGCCCGGCGCAGGTCTGCGTCGAAGGGCACGACCTTCGGGGCGGTGTAGCCGACGCCCGAGAAGGTGTTGCCGTGCTTGCGCACCGGCCCCTCGTAGGGGATGTCCTGCAGGTCGTTGGGCAGGATGATCGCCGTGACCTTCCGCTCGGCCTTGGCGATGCGCATGGCGCGGTCGACGATGTGGCGAACCTGCGCGGGCGAGGAGGCCTGCTGCACGTAGGCCGAAACGTCCTTGTAGACGCTCGTGAGGTCGAATTCCTGCTGGTAGTGCGCGCCGTTGACGTTGCGCGCCTGCTGGCCGGCGATGGCCAGGATCGGCACGTGGTCGAGATGGGCGTCGTACATGCCGGTGAGCAGGTGCGTCGCGCCGGGACCGGAGGTGGCGAGGCAGACGCCGACCTCGCCGGTGAACTTGGCGTAGGCCGAGGCCATGAAGGCCGCCATCTCCTCGTGGCGGACCTGGATGAACTCGAAGGGCAGGTCGTTGCGCTGAAGGCCACCGAGCAGGCCGTTGATCCCGTCACCGGGGTAGCCGAAGATCGTCTTCACGCCCCATTCGGCCAGACGCTTCCAGAAGAAATCAGCGACTGATTCAGCCATGGACTTTAGCTCCTGCGAGTGCTCGACACGGCATAAGCCGTAACAGGGCCTAGAAGTTGGTCGGCAAGGAAGAAAGATCCATAGAATGCGCTTCTACTCGCCTGTTTGAGGACGAGTTAGTTCTAAATTAGGGGTGATAATTTGCGTCTGCGCCCCTCGATACGTCGAAGGGCAGACAAAATCGCTTCACGACGTGCATCATCTGAGCGCCGGCGGACAGATGCGGAGACAAATCTAGTGTCCTCCCTCGCTGAACGCTGACGTATTTGGCCGCTCCAGTGCGCAGAACGCAGCATTTCGGTTCAAGACCGGAGCTTGCATCGCACGCTTGCATGATCCTGACTCGCTGTCTTTAAGCAGTAAGCCAGGAGTGATGCGCTATTCTTTCGAAACGAGACCTGACCACGTGCGCTGGAAGTACTCGGAACATCGTCAGTCGGCCAAGGCGGGGCTGCAATACGCACCCAACTCAACTGGTTTATTGATTTGAGCTCGGCTGAGAAGCCGAGTTGCCTGACTTATTTTGTCCTGTCGCGGTAGACCCGACCGTGTTAGCGCTGCTGGCAGGGATGGCTTCGACCGCCTCAAATCCGCCAGGCCCGATTGTCATGACGATCGGATCGCCATTCTTCGATTTCGCTCTCACAATGAACGCCTCGTTGAGAATGGCTACATCCGTGAATCCGGCATTCTGAAGGTCCTGCTTCAACTTCTGTGCTGTCACAAGAGTCTGTTGGCTTGGCGACGCCGCGCTGGATTGCTGATTTGGCTGCGCGGGCTGGCTTTGGCTACTTGCTGCAAGTGCAGATCCGGAGCTGATAAAACAACACATCACGATAGCAGGAGCAAGACGAAGCATGTTGATCTCCTGTAATACAGATTCAGAGTTCTGACGTTTGCGAAATGATTGGTCGCAGAGCAGTCCTTCCTCGAAACGATCGGTTATGCCGGGGGTTCCGGAGGTGCGTGAACAAAACGATGCTCCTTGCCCATACATAGTCATATCTCTGCAAGGTCACCGCGCATTACATTCTGAAACTTGTACGCGAGCGTACCGGATGCAATCCGTTTTTCTTGTATCTGGTGCCACACGGAGTGCGCTTGCCTCAGAAAAGTGGTTCTTCTTCATTTGGTGAGGCTTGCGGATTGAGGGGGACACGCCGTCGCTAGAGAGGGAAGCCGGCCCGTCCGTGTTTCGTCCGGTCAGATTCAGCTTCGTTGCCGGATCCGGACCAATGCATTGCTCCAGGCCATGGCCGCCGTCGAACACGCTCACTTGCCTAACGAGGTCGAGTGCCTTGAGAGGGTCTTCGAGGTGGTAAAAGCTCGCTCCACCGGAGGCGAAGCAGAGACTGTTACGGGCCTGGGGCGTCTGAATAAGACCAAGTCGGTGCGCCTGGCCCGGGAAGTACCGCACAACGGCCTCGGAACTCCTCCTCACCTCGCCGCGGCTGTCGAAGCGGGCCGTCAGGACTGCCGGGTTGGATCTAGACCTGCAACAGACGCTGAAGGCTGATGCGGTCTCGCTTGTGGACGACCGCCGCCTTGTCACACCCGTTCCGTCCCGCCGTGCCTCCCGCGAGGACCGTCAGGGCCGCTGCTTAAGCACCGATCCTGCCCCGGAGACCAACCTCCCTCATGGCCTTTACAGTTCTCCTTGCCTTCATCCCGATTTCGGCCGCGCTCAAATACGTGCTTGGCGCTTCGCCGCTTCTGGTGTTCGGCTCCAGCGCGCTCGCCATCGCCGTGCTGGCGGAATGGGTCCGGCGCGCCACCGACCAGCTCGCTGATCGGGTGGGACCAGCCATCGGCGGCCTGCTGACGGTGAGCTTCGGTAGCATTGCTGAACTCGTCCTGGCGCTGTTCGTGCTCATGCGCGGCGAGGCCGCCGTCGTGCAAGCCCAAATCGCAGGCTCAATCATGGGGACCAGCCTATTCGGGCTGGGTCTCGCCGTCATCGTGGGCGGGGCGACCCGGGAGCGACAGCGGTTCAGCCCGGAGCGGGCCAGCCTGCTGTCGACCCTGCTGATTCTCGTTGTCATCGCCCTGCTGCTGCCGGCCGTGTTCGACCTGAGCGGGCGGATGTCTGGCCGAGGCATGACGCTGGGCATCACGGACGAGGAGCTCAGCCTCGGCGTCTCCGTTGTGCTGCTGCTGCTCTACCTCGCCAACCTCGCCTTCACGCTCGTCACACACCGGGACATCTTCGCGAAGGACACGGGCGGCGCTGAGGCCGAATGGAGCTTGCCGTTCGCCTTGGCGGTTCTGATTGGCGCGACAGTAGCCATTGCATTCGAGTCGGAGATGCTCTCGGGCACGGTCACGCAGGCGGCGAGCAGTCTCGGCCTCTCACCCATGTTTCTCGGCGTTATTGTACTGGCGCTAGTGGGCACGGCCGGTGACTTGTTCGCGGCGTCCTGGTTCGCCCACGAGGATAGGATGGGACTCGCCTTCAGCATCTGCATCGGATCGGCCGTCCAGGTGGCGCTGGTGCTCGCGCCTCTGCTGGTCCTTATTTCCTGGGCGCTCGGCCACCCGATGACGCTCGTTTTCTCCAATCCACTGCACCTCTTTGCGATTGCGGGCACTGCCCTCATCGTGAACGCCATCGCCCGAGACGGCGAGACGACGTGGTTCGAGGGGCTCCTCCTGGTCGGAGTCTACGCCCTTTTCGGCTTGGCCTTCTTCTTCGTGAACCCGGCCTGACCCGCCACCGGGATGTTACTCTATTCTTCTCCCTCCTCAAACCTGTGACGCCTGCGGCGTCACGCACGACCGTGGCGTAAACGCGTCACACAACGTCTTGGCCGCGGGGCACGCGGTCAGGGCCGGGTTCGATCCTCGGCGAAGGCCTGTGGAGGGGACGTCAGACGCGCCGGGCTTTGCCCAGTGCGCAGCCCCAGTGAAACAGGAACTCGTGGCGTAAACCCCAAGGGATCCTCGTCCTTCAGGGCGAGGAGGCTCTGTCAAATGCTACACGCAAGCTCACATTTTCTGACGCGTCGGCAATTGTTTAGCCAGGCGCTTCTGCACGATCCGTCCGCATCCTTGCGCTTAAACCCTGTATCTCCCAGCACGCGCGTCGAGCGCGAGTTCAGAATGCCGATCGTGCCGCGCAGCTTGATGGCAGCCTCCGCAACAGCGTTGCCCTCGCTCGCGAAACCACGCCGACCAAGCGCACCGGCGAGCTCGTCCAACGCCTCCGCGAGCTGGCGCGTCAGGACATGTTCGCCCAAGCTGGAGAGGGCTCGGTTCGCCACGTCGGCGAGCCGCTCGGCGGCCGGTTGCGAAACGTGGTCGAGGAGGATTGCGAGGGTGCGCAGGGCGGACGACAGAGTCTGGGCCTGCATCGATTCCGAAGCCGCAACGATAATCGCCTCCAGCGCATCGGTCGCCTCGCCGAACGTTCGGTCGACGTAGACCAGCGGCGACTCTGGATCCTCCGGCGGCTCCACCTCGATAGAGTTCCAGCGCGAGATGATGTCCCGCAGTGCGTGGATGACCGATTACCCGGGATGAGGATTGGACTTGGCCGTCGACGTCGATGACCATGCGATGGTCGCGAGTTGGTAAAGCCCGTAGCTGGCGTCACGCCTAAGGTCGCGCTCGTCGTCGAACGTGAGGGCCCTCACCGCAGCCCCAGCAATCCGCTCGCGATCCTGTGGGCCGAGCAAGGCGTGTGGGTCGACACGCAACGCAAATAGCGGGTCGCCGACGGCGACTCGGCTACCCACGGGAACGAGCAGCTCAAGCTCTGCAGTTCCGGGACGGCATGCCTCGACGGCCACACGGATCTGGTCGACCTTGATCGCCGCGATGTGTCCACTCTCCGGCGAGCGGATGGTCGTTGCCAAGAGCCAGTGGCGCCGGGGCTTCCGGCGCGTGCGACCGAGAAGCCGCTCTTCGTACTCACGGGCACGTAGAACGTGCTGGTGAATGAATACGACGATCTGCGCCGGACGCATTTGATCGATCGTGTTGTAAATCATGACGACGATCATGCAGGGGCAACGGTCGTCATCGCGAGGGCGAGCGCCGTTCCGAACACCGGCCTGTGAAATTGGCTGTTCGTGAGCAGCGTCAGCAGAACGAAAACCGAGAGGCCGACGAAGTACCCGAAGTAGAACTGATTAGCTCGGCGCATCATGAACTGGTCAATGACCTGAGCCGTGAGCGCAGCGGAGCCCTGCTGGACGGCGATTAGCAGCAGGGAGAACGTTATCGACGTGATCGTGATGACACCCGATGCGACCGTCGCGAGAAGGCTGCCGAGAGCTTGACGCTCGCCGACGAGTTCAGCGAGCCAGGCCAGCCCCGCTGGCGCCCCGTCAGACCAGACCCGGTCGGCAACGTAGACGGGTGCGTTCAGCCCGATGAAGCCGACCACGGTCGCGAGCGGCAGCGCCAGGAACTCACCGAAGGCACGCCGGAACGCGGCCAGGATACGCTTTCGCATGGGTTCGACGGGTCCAGCCGGCATGTTCATAGACCCGCTCGGCCGCCTGCGCATTCAAGACGTGACGACAAGAGTGCGCAGCGCCGCAATGGTAGCCGTGCATTCAGAGTGTAATCGCCAACCAGGAAGAGGCGTCCCGCGGTTGTGGCGCAAAGAGCGTGGCGTTGTGCGCTTCTTAGGCCTCGCGAAATGCTCAGCGTCCATCCTCCGCACCGATGGTGCGGTGGCAGCCGCACGCTTTGCGCTCCAGGCCAGCTTGGTTCCGGATCAACAGTAGTCCACGTCCTGATTGGATCAAGCCAGCCGTTTCGATCTATCCCATCGCGGCTGCCGCCTGGAGGCGAAGCACGCTGAGATCCCGACACGAAGATCAAACGATAGCATCGGTTTCTTTGCCGAAATACGCGAGATACCCTGCCGGTCCTAAAACATAGCGTGGCCGGCGGAACTGGTTGGGCACGGGCAGCTGGCCAAGCGGTGAAGGCTGGTACGAAGGGCTAACATCAATGTTTGACTTGGCACCTTGTAATTCACATTGGCACAAGTTGATGTCAGAGAGGTACCCCTGCGCCTCTCTCCTCAGATTTGGTCGACGCCGTAAGAGCCAATATGGGTGCGATCCCCTCAGGCCCAGTGGACAATGAGGTTCTCTGCCCTTTCAACGAGCGTCAGCTTAGGACGTCTGCCGCCGATCAAGAACATGGCCTCGACTGTGGCTGCAACACCACCGAAACGTCTGGAATGTATTCGTCCCGAAGACGATGCGCGCGGTGCGCCTACGGAGCCGAATCCGCCTGATCTTCGCACTCGGCGCCTGCAAGTGAGCTAGTGCTCTGACGCCGACAAAGCGTACACCAGATAGTGAATTTTTCGAAGTGGTAGCAGCAAGTTAGCGGACAAGCACGTGATGCGTTCGTCGGCGTCTGTGCACTAGCGGCCGTGAACACATCGCTTCCGGCCGCTCTGATCGGAGACGCTCAAGCGCCTCTTGCGGCATGTGCTGGAGGATCAAAGCCGTTTCGAGGATACCCTGTCCGCTGCCGGACAATTCGTGGCCAGGATCTAAGCTGCTCCTCGGTATCACCGCGTTGGTCGCTCAGGGCGAGCTATGCCGGGAGCGTGTATCAGTGAGCGGTCTATCAGGCGGACAAGGATCATCCGAGGCTTCACCTCCGGGAGGGGCGGCGTGAGCAAAGGAGCAGACTGGCAGCAACCTGAAACCGAGGCCGTACAGGGGGTATGGCCCGCGTTAACCGACGAAATCCGGCAGCATCTCGGCTGCCTGCTGGCTGCGGCCTACGAACGTGTAGGCGACGGACCGAGTGCGGGCGAGCGCTTCGCCAATCTTCTGGCGAAGCTTGAGACCGCAATGGATGAGGCGGACCGCCGCGATGCGGCAGAGTTTCAGACTCATTTGCTGGCAGTGGCACCGGCCCTGCGCCGGTATGCTCTCTCGCTGACCCACGACTCCGAAGCCGCCGATGACCTCCTGCAGGATACCCTGATGCGGGCGTGGCGCGGACGCTCTCGTTTCCAGATCGGCACCAACTTCGAGGGATGGACCTTCACGATCCTGCGAAACCGCTTCTACACAGGCCAGAGTAAGCTGCGTGAATTTCGAGATGAGGACGGTGCGCAAGCGGCGCGCCTATCCTCCTTGCCCGAGCAGAATGGACGTCTGGATCTGGCCGACCTGCAGGCCGCGCTCGCACAACTACCGCCGCCGATGCGAGAGGCGCTGGTTCTCGTGACGCTTGAGGATCTGCCCTACGATGAGGCCGCCGCTCTGCTGGATTGCCGCGTCGGCACGGTGAAGAGCCGAGTATGGCGCGCCCGCTCGCAACTCGCCCAGATGCTGGGCTACGACGGCACCGCGGTCTGCAGCGACGGCATTCTGCTCTCCGCGATGGAGGCCCCGGCCTGACTTAGCAGACCGCGCGCCGGTCCCTCTTTCTCTAGGGAGAGGATGTAGGCGCGCGCGCGGCGACAGCCGCGCTCCACGCGCTTAGTTCTCGCTTCGTTCACGATTATGGTCGCGCCGTGAGCGATTTCGTCCTCAATACCTTTTCTAACCGGGTCAAAGACGCCACGAATGGCGAGCGGCTCACCGCACTCGCCCATGCGGTCAACACGGTCTGGAACTACGTGAACGCGATCAGCGCTCGGTCGGCTGAGCGCGGCCTGATGTCCTTTCTCACACGGATCTCGCGGCTGCCTAAGCTGCTGTCGCCCGTGGTGCGGCGCTGGCGCTCAAGGCTTGTCCAGCGAACGCAGGCACGTCGCTGTCGAGTTGGCGCGCCAAGCGCGCGCTGAGCACAGCGGCATCCCGCAGGCCTCGGAGAATCGGCACCGGTCGGGACAGGTCAAGCCCACGTACGTGCGGCCACAGCTTGCTGTAGCCGATCGAGCCACCCTCGCGCACGGTGAGTGCCACCTCCCCCGTCCCGTCCTCGTGGACGCGCACCGCGACGCTGCGTAACGCCCGCAGGGGTATGTCCACCGTGCCCGGTAGGGCAATGCCGTGGTGGATGACGCCCCAAGCTCGCTGACGCCGCAGACTGTTAAGCAGATCCGGCACTGCGCGATCAGGCTGGCGCAGCCCCAAGCGCGAGCGCAGCTGCCGGTCGACCTCTTTGGATGAACCGCACGGTGTGCTGCTTACGCCGGGAAATCGTGGCGCGCGAGCGGCGCGACCCCGGTGCGAAGGATCCGGAGGACGTGCGGACGCCGAAAGTATCGGCGAGCGACAGGGTTCAAACGGCGGAATACCTCAACGCGGTGGTTCCCCTGGCATGTCGGCGATCATCCGAGGCCAGATCCGGTGGATCACGCACTCTGCTCCAGCAATATTGCCGCCCTGCCACACTTGTGGTTCATGATCCCTGATGCGCCGGCATCGAGCAGCGATGCAGTCCGATCAGCCGCCCGGTGCTGCCGGATGGAGCCGTTCGACCCACCACTTCGGTACAAATAATTAGAATTTTTCCAATCCATTCCAACCCATGTTGGTGGCCTGGCCGCCGGGTTCTGCAGAGAGATGTCCATTGTTAGCTGCTCAACCAGCATCGGCGTGACAGGTGGCTGCTCCTCACAATCTGCTCCTGTCGGCGCTTCCCGCGCAAGACTGGGCCGAACTTGAGCCGCTGCTGGAGCACGTTTCCCTGCGGCGACGACAGGTGCTAGAGGAGCCCCGCACGGACATCCCGTACGTCTACTTCATCGAGCGCGGGCTTGCCGCGGTGCAGGCGCGAACTCAGGCTGACGGCGCGCATGGCGTAGGACTCCTCGGCCGCTTTGGTATGACCGGCTTGCCTCTCGTGCTCGGAACCAAGCGCTCGCCCCTGCGTGTCACCGTCCAGACGGCGGGCGAGGGCTACCGGCTGAGGGCAGTGGACGCGGAGGCACTCTTCAGCCAGGACACCGCGATACGGCGCCTAGCGCTGAGCTATGTCCAGGTCCGTATGGTCCATGCCGCGCATGTGGGACTGTGCAACGCTCACCATCCGGTGGAGCACCGGGTCAGGCGCTGGCTGCTGCTGGCCCAGAGCCTCCTGGATGACGGCGAGATCTGCGTCAGCCACGCCACCATCGCCGCCCATCTCGGGATGCGGCGGCCCAGCGTGAGTGAGCACGTCAAGCGGCTGGAGCAGGCCGGTCTCGTGAGCCAGAATTTTGCCTGTATCACGGTGCGGGATCGCGCTGGCCTGGAGGGGGGCGCATGTGAATGCCATCGGCTGGTTTGGGCCGAGTACCGCAGGTTGCAACAGCTCTGAGGGCGGGGCGGCTCGTCCGTCCGCCACGATGACTTCAGCCTCGGACCTGCGCCGGTTGGCCTCTCCGATGTCCGATACGTCAACGACAGCGTCCTGCTCTCGGCGATGGAAGCGCCGGCCGGAGGCGCAGCGTCTGCGGCTCCGGGGAACCCTCAAAGCCATTGTCACCAGAGTGCGCGCTTCCGATAATGGGGGGTCGCACTGCGGCCAGGGCCGCGCCCATCGCGTCTCTCGTTCGCGTCCGGCCTGATCCAACCGGCCGATCCCAGATCCTAAGGTGTCGGCACGCATGATACTGCCAGTCCGCTCCAAGACAGGCCCCCTACCTTCGTTCAGAACTGCCCATTCCTTGTGCAGCAAGCGCAGGCTCGGCTCGGCCGCCATTTCCGAGGTACGTTCCTTCGCCTAGTCTCGGCGCAGCGGCCAATTCGAGCCGCGGGAGGAGGAACGCGCGGTGCCGACCTGGGCGGTGCTCGCCTTTACGGCAGCTTACGTCGCCGGATTGTTCGCGCTGGCATGGTGGGGAGACCGCCGGGCTGCGGACGGGCGCGGCGCTGCGCTAGGCGGGCGCGCGGGGACCGTAGTCTACGCACTTTCTCTCGCTGTCTATAACACCTCCTGGAGCTTCTATGGTTCTGTCGGGCGTGCGGCGACGAGCGGCTGGGACTTCCTGCCAATCTATCTCGGGCCTGCAATTGTCCTGATCCTTGCTCATCCCGTCCTTGCCAAGACGATAACCCTGGCCAAGACGCACAACGTCACCTCCGTCGCCGACTTTATCGCGGCCCGTTATGGCAAGAGCCGGACTGTTGCGGCGGCTGTAACCCTGACATCTCTCCTTAGCGTGCTTCCCTACATCGCGCTGCAGTTGAAGGCGGTCGGTACAAGCTTCGACGTTCTCACCGCGGCGTCCGGACCACCAGCTCCGTGGTGGACCGCCTTATGGGGGGATACGGCACTCGCGACCACGCTGGCGATGGCCGCGTTCGCCATCCTGTTCGGCGTGCGCCACATCCATGCCAGCGAGCACCACAGGGGCCTGATGCTCGCCGTCGCGTTTGAGAGCGTCGCCAAGCTCGCTTGCTTCCTCGCGGTTGGGTTTTTCATCGTATTCGGGCTGTTCGACGGGTTAGGCGATATCCTCGCGCGCGCAGCTTCGGATGAGCGTCTCGCGGGACTCCTCGCGCCCGACCCCTCTGCTCCGGGCTGGATCCCCCATACGGTGATCTCGGTCGTAGCCTTCCTGTGTCTACCTCAGGCTTTCCACGTAGCTGTTGTCGAGAACGACAGCCCGGCACAGCTTCGTACCGCGCGGTGGCTGTATCCCACCTACCTGATCGCGCTCTCCGCGCTGATGGTGCCCGTTGCGTGCGCGGGTCGCCTGACCTTCGGGACGTCCATCAATCCCGACACATACATGATCACGCTCCCGGTCGTTGCAGGAGCTGGACCTATAAGTCTGATCGCCTTTCTAGGTGGCCTTTCGGCGGCAGCGGGCATGGTGATCGTCGCAGTGGTCGCGCTGTCAACGATGCTCTGCAACGACGTCGCGGTACCGCTTCTTCTCAGATCGCGTGGCCGTACGGGCGTAGTTCCTACTTCTGACCTGACACGCACGCTTCTGCGGCTGCGCCGCGCCGGCGTCATCACGATCCTAGGGCTCGCCTACGCCATGGAGCGCTCCGTGGATCAGCGCTATCCGCTGACCCAGATCGGGCTGATGTCGTTCGTCGCGGTCGCTCAGTTCGGCCCCGCTTTCCTCGGTGGCCTTTACTGGCGCCGGGCGAGCCGGATGGGCGTACTCGCTGGGCTCGCCTGCGGTTTCGCCGTCTGGGGCTGGAGCCTGCTCCTGCCGGCGACTGGGCAGGTCCTCTCGGGCACCGCAAGCATGGGGATGGATGAAACGTCCCGTTGGCCCGGATCGCTTCCATCGGGGCTCTTTGGGGCCGAGATACTCGACCCGATCTCACAGGCGACGGTCTGGAGCCTCGCGGCGAACACGTGCGCCTTCGTGCTCGTCTCGCTGCTCAGCCGGCCGAGCGCCGTCGAGCGCTCGCAGGCGGCGATCTTCGTGGACGGCATCGCTCCACGCATGCCGACTGGCGCCTGGCAGGCGATACTGCGCTTGAGCCACCTGCGCGATCTCTCCGTTCGTCTTGTCGGCCCCGAGCGCGGAGGAGGAGCGTTCGATGCCTATGTCGCGGAGCGTCGCCGGAATGGTGGTCCCGCGTTGTCGGAGGCTGGCTTTGCAGATCGGGACGCGGTTCGCTTCACAGAAAACCTGGTCGCGGGCGCGATCGGTGCTCCCTCCGCTCGCGTGGTCATGGCTGCCTCGCTCGAGGGTCGGTCGCTCTCGCGTGAAGCGGCGCTCGCCATGCTCGACGAGGCGTCCGACGCCCTTCGCTTCAGCCGCCATCTCCTTGAGCGCACGCTCGAGAACGTCAGCCAGGGCATCGTCGTGGTCGACGGGGAGCTCCGCGTCATGGCTTGGAACTCGCGTTTCCTGGCACTCCTCAGCCTGCCCTCCGAGCTCGTCCGGGTCGGCCTGCCGCTCTCGGAGGTCATCGCCTACAACGCCGCCCGTGGGGAATACGGTGCTGAGGAGTGGCCAGCCCTCATAGTCAACCGCGACATCGGATTCGAAACCTGGCCCTACAACCATGTGCGCCGCCGTCCAGACGGTACGGCCTTGGAAGCGTCCTGGAACCGCCTGCCGGACGGCGGCTTCGTCGCGACTTACGCGGACGTGACGGATCGAGAACAGACAGCCGACGCCTTGCGGGAGTCCAACGAACGCCTGGAGGAACGCATTCGAGAGCGGACGCGCGAGCTCCAGGCCGCAAAGGCCGCAGCCGACGCGGCCAATGCGTCAAAGACCCTCTTTCTCGCCGCGGCGGGCCACGACCTCCTGCAGCCACTCAACGCGGCGCGCCTTTTCGCTGCAGCACTCGAAGAGGACCTCGATGAGGATGGGCGCCTTCCCACACTCGCGCGAAATGTCAGCCGGTCACTCGCGTCGGCGGAGAGGCTCATCGCGACGATCCTCGACATCTCCGCCCTCGACGCCGGCGCCGTAACGACTTCACCTCGCACGTTCCTCGCCGAGCAGGTCTTGTCCGAGTTGCGAACTGAGTTCGAGGCCCTCGCGGCCGCAAAAGGGCTTTCCTTGCGGGTCGTCCGGTCGCGGCTTGCGGTGCGGAGCGATCCGGATCTTTTGCGGCGCATCCTGCAGAACTTCCTGTCCAATGCGGTCCGGCACACGAGTTCGGGCGGCGTGGTGCTTGGATGTCGGCGGCGAGAGGCGGAGGTGGTGTTCGAGGTATGGGACAGTGGCCCAGGAATACCTTCGGAGCGGCATCGAGAGATCTTTGCGGAGTTCCGGCGCCTCGATCCCGACGCGGGACCTGGACTGGGCCTCGGCCTCGCCATCGTCGAGCGCATCGCCCGCCTTCTAGGCCACCGCGTCGCGTTGCAGTCCACGGTCGGCCGAGGCAGCCGATTTGCGGTCTCGGTACCGCGCGAGTTCAAGGTCGCTTTGGAAGCCTCGCCAACGGTCCTCAAGCCGACGGCGCCCCTGGGACGCGTGCTGGCGCTCTGCATAGACGATGACGTCCAAGTCCTCTCGGGCATGACGTCCCTGCTCGAGAGTTGGGGGGCACGCTGCGTGCCAGCCAGGAACTTGACGGAGGCTCTCGAAGCGCTCGCGGGCGCCAAGCCACAGGTCGTGTTGGCTGACCGTCACCTGCGGGACGGTGCGGACGGCCTGGCGGCGCTCGCTACACTGCGGGAGCGCTGGGGCGTACGGGTTCCGGCGGCGCTAGTCACCGCGGATCGCTCGGAATCGACCCGCGCGGTAGCCCAGGCCGCATGTTGCGAGGTCCTCTATAAGCCACTGCGTCCCGCGGCGTTGAGGCGCTACCTGTCTGGAATTGCTCTAGCCCGCACTGCCGCGGGAGTGACGGAGGAGGGCGCGTGAGCCGCGTCGTCATCGGCGATGATCATCCACTCGTTCAGGCAGCCCTCGCCGACGCGGTCGGCCGGGCGCTTCCCGCCGTCAAGGTGGAGTGCGGCGAAAGCCTGGATGCTGTCCTGAGTGCCGTCGAGCGTGAGCCGGAAAGCGTAGAACTCGTCCTGTTGGACCTCAACATGCCGGGGACGTTCGGCTTCGCCGGTCTCTTCCTGCTGGCTGCCCAATTCCCGACCGTGCCGGTCGCGATCGTGTCAGCTGTCGAGGACGCCTCGGTCATCCGGCGGGCCCTTAGGTTCGGCGCGGTCGGTTACCTGCCGAAGTCGCTGTCGCTGTCCATGTTCGGAGTAGCCGTGCGCGCCATCGTCGCGGGGGAGGTATGGTCCCCTCCGGGCGTGGCGGCTCTCACCGGAACGGATGACGCTGACGACGATCTTGCCCAACGCCTTGCAAGCCTATCTCCGCAACAGCTTCGCATCCTCACGATGATCGTGGCAGGCAAGCTCAACAAGCAGATCGCTGGCGATCTGGGGATCGCCGAGCAGACCGTGAAGGTCCATGTGTCCGCCATTCTCAGAAAGCTCGGTGTCATCAGCCGCACCCGCGCGGCCGTACTCGCCGATCGTCTGCTGCCGAAGTAAGTCCGGGGACCGCATTACCTTGCAGCCGCAACACGGCTCAGGCTGCGTTTTGCCGGAATCCTTATAATTTCCTCGTCCTGAAATCTGAGGATTTAAGTCACCGTGGAGCGTGGCGGTTGTAGAAGCGGGATCCTGCTGACAGCCTGCGAGCCTACGGCACCACGAGATTTCATCAGGTTGGCACCCCCTAAACTGAAGAAGGGCCGCGCTATTTCAAGCGCGGCCAGTCTAGAGAAGCGAAGCGCGCCAGCTCGCAGGGGTAGATGCAGGTGTGCCCGGCACTGCTTCCAGAAATTGCTAGCACATCGTTCACAGATGCCTTGCCCCTACTTCCGCACTAGGCGGCGTCCGAGCACGATGAAATTGCTGATGGGGCGATCAGCCGATTGAAACGTCGCGCTGACATCCTCAGTTCGCTCCGTTAATCGGCGCGATCGTGCTGTCAACGCCGTTGATATTCACTCTTCTTAAATCCTGGCCGCGCTCCGCGCCGAACTGCGAGAGACGGCGCTCGCTGGCTGCCAGGATTGATCGCTCATCGCCGGTTAAATCTGGATGGCCGTGCCGTAACATTGTGGTCCTCTCCGGTGGCATCGTGGCGGTCGCGTCTCCAATCCCGCCCCTTTTCGTCGGCAGGCGTTTCCCCATTCCGCGGAGGCGCCGTGATTGATCCGTCCGTCGAACTGTACGCGCTTCGCCAAGCTGATCCTGCGCCTTAGAAATGGTCAAGCGGGCCGATGGCGGTGATCGTCACCGCAATCGCGCGGACGCTGCAAGCCGGTAAGTACGATCAGCATTGAGCAGAGTACTCCTGATCCTTCCTCCGGCTACGCCGCATTCCGCGCGCGCGGGACGCGGCGTGGCTGCGGAAGTGTGCCATTTCCCGCCCAAGAATTGTGCAGGTCGGAGCCAAAGTAGGGGGGGGGCGAAGTCGATCGCCTCGTCCATCATCCCTCACGCCAAAGATCCGCCTCGGCGGACGCAGCCAGGGGAGGAGGCCATCATGGACGAATGTCCGTCCGATCGAATCATGACGAGCATTGATCGTACAGCCTGCGGAGCCCGCGCGATGGCGCGGCTGTCGCGGCCGTGTGCCTGACCGTCCCATCACGAGAACCGAGCTGAACTATTACGGATGTGCCACGAATGAACACGACGACCACCGAACAAAGGCCTCGCGCCGCTCGCTTCTGGCTCCTGCTGCTGCCCTTCCTGGGGCTCTTGTGGGTGCCGTTCTACAACCAGCACGATCCGGTGTTGCTCGGTTTCCCGTTCTTCTACTGGTACCAGCTGGCCTGGGTGCCGCTGACCTCGCTGATCCTCTACGTCGTCTACCGGGCCGTGCGCGATGACCGCTGATCTCGATATTCCAGCGCTGTCGGTCTTCGTCTTCTTCTTCCTGCTCGTGACCGTGATGGGCTTCGTGGCCGCCCGCTGGCGCCGGCCCGAGACGCTCGCCCATCTCGACGAGTGGGGCCTGGGCGGGCGCAAGTTCGGCACGTGGATCACGTGGTTCCTGATCGGCGGCGACTTCTACACTGCCTACACGGTCATCGCGGTGCCGGCTCTGGTCTACGCCGTGGGCGCCTACGGCTTCTTCGCCCTACCGTACACGATCATCGTCTATCCGTTCGTCTTCGCGGTGATGCCGGTCCTGTGGCAGGCCGCCAAGGACAAGGGCTACGTCACGGCGGGCGACGTCGTGTACGGCACCTATGGCTCGCGCACGCTGGAACTCGCGGTCGCCGTCACCGGCGTGATCGCCACCATGCCCTACATCGCGCTCCAGCTCATCGGCATGGAGGTGGCGATCAAGGCGCTGGGGCTTCACGGCGAGATCCCGCTGATCCTCGCCTTCCTGGTGCTGGCCTTCTACACCTACTCGTCCGGCCTCCGGGCGCCGGCACTGATCGCCTTCGTCAAGGACATCATGATCTACGTCGTGGTGCTGGTGGCGATCGCGATCGTGCCGTCGAAGCTCGGCGGCTACGGCGCGGTGTTCGACGCGGCCGACGCCGCCTTCAAGGCCAAGGGCTCGGGCGGCATCCTGCTGAGCCCGGCGCAGATCCTGCCCTACGCCTCGTTGGCGCTGGGTTCGGCGCTCGCGGCCTTCATGTACCCGCACACGCTGACCGGCATCTTCGCCTCCTCGGGCGGCAACACGATCCGCAAGAACGCCGTGATGCTGCCAGCCTACACGCTGCTCCTCGGCCTGCTGGCCATGCTCGGCTACATGGGCCACGCCGCCGGTCTGAAGGTGGCGAGCAACAACGACATCGTCCCGGCCCTGTTCAAGACCCTGTTCCCGAGCTGGTTCGCGGGCTTCGCCTTCGCGGCGATCGCCATCGGCGCGCTGGTGCCGGCGGCGGTGATGTCGATCGGCGCGGCCAACCTGTTCTCGCGCAACGTCTGGAAGGCCTACGTCAACCCGAACGTGACCTCGGCTGGCGAGGCGCAGGTCGCCAAGATCACCTCGATGCTGGTCAAGATCGGCGCGCTGGTGGCGATCCTGGTCCTGCCGACGCAGTTCGCCCTCGACCTGCAGCTGCTGGGCGGCCTGTGGATCCTGCAGACCCTGCCGGCGCTGGTCTTCGGCCTTTACGTATCGTGGTTCCGCGCGCCGGCCCTGCTGGCCGGCTGGGCGGTGGGCTTCATTGCCGGCAGCGCCATCGCGTGGTCGGACGGGCTGAAGCCCCTGCACACCCTGACGTTCGGCGACGCGAAACTCACCCTCTATACCGGGCTGCTGGCGCTCGCCGTGAACATCGTCGTGGCGGTGGTGGTGAACGCAGTCCTGGTCACGCTCAGGCCTGGACCTGTTTTCATACGAGGTGAGTCGCAAGGCATCTGAGCCCTCGCCCATCGACAAGCAACCCTGTGACCGTTGGAGGCGTGCAGACCTCCAACGGTCGATGCTTCCAGGCCTGCTTGACCGCAACCCTCTCCGACAGCGAGGCCACTTCGGTGGTATGAGCCTGCATGCAATAGGTGTCGCAGAAGCGCGTGATCGAGGGCTCGTGATGTCGCGGTACGTCTTCAGTATCCGCGACCATGGAAGGCCGTTGTCGCCCGCGTCGTTCACGATAGGCCGCTCGAGCTATCCTTCTGTCAGCCCATCTCCAGCGGAATGTCGAGCGTGCAGACGACGCCCTGCGGCTCGTAGAGGACGCGAGCCTCACCCCCAAGTTCGTTGGCCAACCCACGCTCGATCAGCCGTGAGCCGAAACCCCTGCGCGTCGGCGGCTCGACCGGCGGACCACTGTTCTCCTGCCAACAAAAGCGCAGTCGTAGCTCTTCGCTTAACCCAGCCGCCTCTTCGGTTGTCCAGGTCACCAGCACGGTGCCGGTCGTGTTCGAGAGCGCCCCGTACTTGATCGCGTTCGTGGCGAGCTCATGCAGCATCATCGACAGTGCCAAGGCGATTCGCGGCGCCACGCGCAATGCATTGCCCTGCCACCTGCATCGCTCGCCGTCACCGCCGTGCAGCCGCAGCGCATCGGCCACGATCTGCGCGATGTCGGCACCCTGCCAATCTTCGGCCGTCAGCACATCGTGCGCCTGCGCCAATGCGATCAGCCGGGCGGTGATCGCCTCTCGTGCTTCAGCCAAGGAGGAGGCCGTGCGCAGCGTCTGAGTAGTGAACGCCTGCACGGTGGCCAGGGTGTTTTTCACCCGGTGCTTGAGTTCATGCAGCAGCAGCGCCTCATGCTCGGCAGAGCGCTTCTGCTGCGTGCGGTCACGTAGGATCTTGAGAAAGCCCGCAAGGCCGCCCTCCTCGTCACGCAGCGGCATCATCAGGCCGTTCGCCCAGAAGCGCGTGCCATCCCTCCTGAGATGCCAGCGATCGTCCTCTCCCCGACCCTCAGTCACCGCGAGCCGCATCTCGGTCTCGGCGATGGCGTCCCGATCGTCCTCGGAGGTGAAGATCAGGTTCGCTGGCGCGCCGACTGCTTCCTCCTGGGTCCAGCCCATCAGGTTCTGCGCGCCCGCGTTCCAGGTTGTGATGCGGCCCGTGAGGTCGGTGGTGAATATGGCGTAGTCGCTGGCACTCTCGACGGCGAGGCGGTAGCGCGCCTCGCTGGCGGCCAGCACGGCATGGCTGGCGGTGAGTTCGGCGTTGGCCTGCTCCAACTCTGTCATGCGCGCCTGCGCGAGCGCCAGTGCCGAGCGGGTATCGGCGATCTCACGCTCATGGTCCGCGCTGGCGGTGGGGACTTCGGCTGTCGTGCGGCGGACAGCTTCGTCAAGGGCACGCCTTAAGCGGCCGATTTCCGCCTCAAGCTCAGCCTCGCGCACGCCCTCCAGCGATACGACTTCGACCCCTACACTCACCCCAACCCCCAGAGAGTCTGCTCAGGCGGAGCATCGGTCGCATCGACCGCCATCGCCGCTGAAGGGCCCTGGCCGAAGACTGAGTTGAGATTGCGACATTCGGGAGAGGGGCACCGGACGATTCTCAATCGCGTCGCACCCGACCCAGCCATGCACCCCGCGCGCGCAGAGGGAGGCAGCGCTCGGGCGGCCGTAACTCTGCTCAGCTTGGCGCCAAATTCGACCGGCTGCCGCGGGCCGCGGAAATCGAGATTGTCGGGAACGGCTCGACGCTCTGGCCGTTTTCCGCCGACATCCACGATGGGAAAGAGCCGATGCAGCCGAGTGATCCTGAAGCTTTCCGCGCGAGTTTCACGAAGTCCTCACTGGTTCTGGCAACCGTAGGCTTCGCAATTTCAACTACAGCTTTAGTAGGTGTGATGGTCGGCTTCAGTATCTTAGCCTAAGAATTATCAGAAAAGTATATCTCAAATTCACCAATTATTACGGCTGCGTATCGTGGTTTTGCTGCCGATCAGAGGCGGCCTGTATGATCGTATTCATGCGGTGTTTCGCCGCTCCGCCGTGTGTGAGTCTAAACTGTACCTCGTCGCGCGCGATGCTACCTCCGCCCCATGATTGAGCGAAGAGCCCTCAGCCTGTCGCTGAGCCCCATATTGCACACCGGCTTCGGCAGCAGGGCGAGGTCCAGAAGCTCCGGATCCTGCGGCGAGAGATCGAGTGCTGCCCTGCGCACGCTTCAGAACCGAGCCTAGCTTCATGGTGGCTAATCAGCCCTTGCCGTCTTCGGATCGGCAGAGCTTCCTGCTCGCCCTGTCTGATCGCTTGCGCAGGATCTCTGACCCCTACGACTTGATGCGCGCGGCCACGGAAATGGTCGGCCGCCAGATGGTGGTGAACCGTGTCGGCTTCTGCGATGTCGAGGAGGCTGACGGGACCATGTTCTATCCAGTCGGCTGGAGTGACGGCGTCCTGGAGCCACTCAGCGGCCGGGCGCCGATCCACAGCCTCTTGGGTGGCGCCTCCATCGCCCGCTTCCGCGCCGGGCAGACCGCCTCGATCGCCGATGTCGAGCAGGACGACGATCTTGACCAGGATCGTTTCGCCGCGAGAGGGACCCGCGCGCTCCTCGCCGTGCCACTTGTCCGCGACGGCGACTGGGTGGCGAGCCTGTTCGTCAATCACGCGACGGTGCGAGACTGGACCGAGGAGGATGCCGAACTCCTCGAAGGCGTCCTCGTGCGCACATGGGAGGCGATCGAGCGCGCACGAGCCGAGACCATGCTGCGACGTACCCAGGCCCGGCAAGCCTTCCTGTACGATCTCATCGCACAGCAGCGGCAGGCGACGGACATCGAAGAGGTCCTGCGAACCGCAGCGATGGCCTTGGGGCAATTCCTGGGCGTCGATCGGGCCGGGTTCTTCGATCTGTCCGGGCGGAAGACACTGGTGTTCACCCAGGGCTGGTGCGGCGGCCGATTGCCCACGCTCTCAGGTACGTTCGACATTCGTCGCGTCGGCGCCTCCATCCTCAAGGCGATCACGTCGGCGCAGGTCTTGGCCTGGGCGGACAGCCGTGCCGATCCGCTGGTTTCCGACACGCCGCTCGGTGAGATCGGTTCGGGCGCAGGCATCTGCACGTTGATCGCCCGCTACGGGGTGTGGCGAAGCGTCCTCTTTGTCGATACGGCCGAGCCCCGGCGTTGGCTGACTGACGAGGTCAGCCTCGTCCGCGAGGTGAGCGACATCACCTGGGACGCGGTCGAGCGCCTGAGAGCGCGCAATTCGCTGGCGGAAGCGAACGCTGCTCTGGAAGCTGCCAACGTGAACCTAGAGGGACGGGTCGCAACGGCGCTTGCCAAGCAAGCGGAAACCGAGGAGGCGCTGCGGCAGGCGCAGAAGCTCGAAGCCGTAGGGCAACTCACCGGAGGCGTCGCCCACGACTTCAACAACCTGCTCACGGTGATCCGCTCCTCCTGTGATCTGCTGAAGCGGCCCAACCTCGATGCGGAGCGCCGTGCTCGCTACGTCGCGGCGATCTCTGACACGGTGGATCGCGCCGCCAAGCTCACCGGCCAACTCCTCGCCTTCGCCCGGCGTCAGGCGCTGCGGCCGGAGGTATTCGATGCCGGTGAGAGCGTGCGGACGATCAGCGATATGGTGGGCACGCTGATGGGCTCGCGCATCTCGGTCATCACCGAGCTTCCGGACGCGCCGTGCTTCATCAACGCCGACCCGAGCCAGTTCGACACGGCCCTGGTCAACATGGCGATCAACGCCCGCGACGCCATGAATGGCGAAGGCCAGCTTACCGTGCGCGTGCGGGCGGTCGAGGGCATGCCCGCGATCCGTGAGCATCCGGCCGCGAGCGGTCCGTTCGTGGCAGTGTCGCTCACCGATACAGGCGCGGGCATCCCGCCTGAGCGTCTGGAGACAATCTTCGAGCCATTCTTTACCACCAAGGTCGTTGGCCAGGGCACGGGTCTCGGCCTGTCACAGGTCTATGGGTTCTCCAAGCAGTCCGGCGGCGAGATCATGGTGAGCAGCGCGGTCGAGCGCGGCAGCACGTTCACGCTCTACCTTCCCCGCGTGGAGGGGGAAGTCCGGACGATCGATCGCGGCGAGCCGGAGCCGCTGGCGGACGGCCATGGCACGCGCGTACTGCTCGTGGAGGACAACATCGAAGTCGGGGCGTTCGCCACCCAGACGTTGTCCGAACTCGGCTACGTGACCGTCTGGGCTGCGAACGCGAACGAGGCGCTGGCCGAACTCGCCGCAGACCATCGCAGCTTCGACGTGGTGTTCACGGACGTGATCATGCCGGGCATGAGTGGGATCGAGTTCGCGCAACAGGTACGGGACAAGCACGGCGATCTGCCGGTGGTGCTGACCTCGGGTTACAGCCACGTGCTGGCACAGCACGGGACCCACGGCTTCGAGTTGCTCAGCAAGCCCTACTCGGTGGAGCAACTCTCGCGCGTGCTGCGCAAGGTCGTGATCCGGGAGCGCCGAAAGCGCCTGATGATCAAGTAGGCTCACGGGATCGACGATCGAGACTTCTTCCCGTAAATCCGAGGCGCGAGATGTGGGCCAGCAATTATCACGGGGCGATTCGATAACCTCTTGCGCAGATAATCTGCAATCGACTTGGTCAGCCGGAGACGCCGTGTGTCCTATTCAGAGATGGCGCACAGTCGCTCTCATCGAGAGACGGTCCTCAATGAATGAATCTTGTCGCGGCGCAGTTGGACGGACGTCGGCCGAGAGGGAGGACAGAAGCCGATAGTGCATTGTCTATAAATCTGCGCGTGATTCTGGTGAATGTTCACCATCGATGAGGGCTCTCGACCCGGCGGGTCGTCCGTCCTGGAAGTCTGATAGCGATGCATAGTCCCGTCCATTTAGCCGTCACGATCGCCGACGAGGGTGTGTCCTTGCGGAACCGAGCCCGCTTGAACCTCCGAACGAACTGGTGAGCCCGCGACTCGACTTTGCCGTCGTGCCGAGCGCTTCGTTGTCGATCAAGCCGCCTTCTGCGCCGAACCGCGCAGCGCGAAAGCCAGCGCGTCGGCAGCAGCAAGCGGTCGGCTGAACAGGAAGCCCTGCACCTCCGTGCAACCTTTCCGCCTCACAAGCCCCAGTTGCTCCTGTTTGATCCCAGGGTTTGATGGTGCAGTTTTCTCACGCGAGTGTAAGGACGCGCTATGGGCCAGGTTCAGCACGGTAGCGCCACGACGACAGCCGCAGTCCGTCGAGCCCCGGGGCGTCATCCACGGCTCTTCCGGTCCAAGCTGATTCCCTCAATCAGTCCGATCCAGAGCTAGCCGCTAAGGTCGACGACAGACCGGAGACACGAAGATGTCCACTCAGCGAAGCCATCAGTGCCGGGACGCCTCCAGCAACTTTGGGTCGAGGGCTGAAAGGGCCAACAACGGACCCGGCATGACGACGCCGGCCCGCCGCATCTTCTGAGCCGCGCCCCTGCAGCCCAGTAGGTCGTTGCCGGCGGCCGCAGCCTCGACCTGCTGAACGTCCTCCGGCGACGGTTTGTGCGCCTCCAGCGCAGAGGGAGCCGTAGAGTCTAAAGGTGAGGAGTTTTTAGGCGGGCCTAAAGCTGTTGCTGTCGGTCCGGAGGGAGTTCCCTTGTTCTGCGCTTCCCCCTGCGGGCCGGCTGCTCCTGGACCTGACGAGGTGATTTGGCCGCTCTGGCCGGAGGTCTGTTGCGCTGCGCCCCCTGCGGCACTCGGCTTGGCGGAAAGGTCGCCCGGCTTCCTAGCCGATACCGCCGTGGCGAGCTGTGGAGGCTTCGCCTCGGACCCGGTCGCTGTGTCCGGCTGGTGAACGAAGGCTACAAGCTCGTGGCATAGGTTGGCGGGCGTACCGCTCGACCGCTCATTGGCTGGCTGTGACGGCATCGATCGCGGCGGGGCAGCCTGCGCGAATGCGGTGCATGGCAGCAGGATGGCAGTAATCATTGTTGAGGTGAGGGTTTGTGCCATGAGCATTTCCGCACATTGGTACTCGGCTAACCGACGGGTGAACGTCTAGTTTTCCAATGTAGCGCCTACTGACTCCGCTCCCGAAGCCGAGCGCCGAGATCAATCCTTGTGGCCAGGAGCCTTTCAGTTGCCGAGAGTGCCCGCCAGCCTGTCGGGGTGATCGTCCACTCCACCCGGTTGGCCTCATCCGTTCGCCCGGTCGACGCGACGAGACCACGTCGCGCGAGGCTGCGCAGACTTGGGTCGGCCATGTAGAAGCGGGTGTGGTTCACTAAGAGCCGGAGCTTGTAACGATCCCGTGCGCTCAGCGAAGTTCGGCGGGCAGCCACGTTACAATGGCCTTCGTTTCCGGAAGCGCAGCCTGTCCGCTGTTCATCGGCAATGAACACCAACCCAGAAATCATGACAAGCGATCAATCGCCATTATAATGCCCGTTGCGGTGATTTCAGCTATGACACAGTTTAATATAGCGTATTCGCGATGCGTGGCCTCAAGAAGTAGAGCAGCACCCACGACCACAAGAGTCGCGCCGACTGCCATTAAACCGCTCCTGACCGTGTTCATTCGTCTTGTTCCAAACGAGGATCGGCCTCTCCGATGCCGGGCTATTCCAGCCGAACGGTTCAGTGCCGATAAGTGGCAGCCGAGGCCATTCCAGATTGGCTCAATTGCCCCACATACGCCGATGGTGGCGCTGGCGCCGAGTTCTGTGATGGCGCATGCCTCGATGCATCATCCAGCGCCCTCGCGGGGCCGTCTGTATGGTGGTCACAAGGTGACCCGGTGCAGCAAGGCTCGTGGCGACAGTGGTAGGAAAAGCTGAGGCCGGGCTGGCGAATGGGGCCGCTCCGAGAGCCACAAACAGAGCTGCAGCGAGCACGGGCTTGGGTAATTTGTACATGACATTTCCACTATCGCGTATGGACGTTAGATAAACCGCTTTGTCATGGTTCAGTTTTACTGCCTTAAAACAATTTTCTGAAACCAGTACGGCACCGTACTGATCGTGATCAGGATAGCCGCTAGATGTTTGGTCCCGCTGTGCGGTGGTACGACTGATGCCGCATGGAGGGACGCGCTATGGGCAGGTTGTCCACGGCAGCCTCACGACGACTGAGCGGCTGTGTTGAGGGTCAAGCGGTGAGTGGCCGCCAGGGCGTGCGGTCGCGGACGATGGCGTTCAGCATCACCAGGAGCTTTCGCAACGCCGCCACGAGGGCAACCTTCCTCGGTCGGCCACGCTCCGTGAGCTGCTCGTAGATGGGCCGAAAGGGAGAGCCTCGCCGGATCGCGTTCAGGGCTGCCATGTACAGCACGCCCCACACCAACGTTCGCCCGCCCGCGATGGCGCGCCGGCCCCGCATCAGGCCCGAGTCGCGGCTGATCAGAGCAATGCCGACGAGAGCTGCGAGCTGGTGGCGGCCGATGGTGCCGAGTTGCTGAACGTGCGCCAGATGCCGGAGCGCTGGTTGGTCGGCGCTCATGCCTGCCTGCGCGCCCTTTCCGTCTCCTCCGGCTCGCCGGCTCCCGTTCCTGATCACGCCCGCGACCACGCCTTCCCGCGCAGCCGCACGGACCAAGTGGCCGCGCAGGAGGCGCAACGTCGGAGGGCCGTGCGTCATGCAAAGGTGCAGCGCCGCCGCGCGGCCGGCGAGTCGATCATGGCGGTTGCGCGCGCCATCCCTCTGGCACCAGCAACGGTGCGGCGCTACGCCTCCGTGGATAGGACCCCGGAACGCAGCGAATGGCGGATCGGACCGAGCCAACTCGACTCCTGGCTCGCCTATCTCGAGCGCCGCCGTGCCGAGGGATGCGAGAACGGATTGCAACTCTTGCGAGAACTGCGCGAACGCGGTTACGCGGGCGGCTCGCGGCAGATCCACAAATGGCTGCAGAGTCGACGGACGAAGCTCGCGATCACCACGCCGCGACGCTGGCGCGACGCCGTTCCCGTCGTGACGGGCCCCGGCTCGGCTGAGCTGCCGGCGCGGCGAGCGCGATTGCCGGGATCGAAGGTCCTCGCCTGGATCATGACGGCGGCGCCGGACCGGCTGAGCCCGATCGATGGCGCGCTTCTCGCGCGCATCTTGCAGGATCCCGACGCGGCCACGCTTCACGGGCTGGTCCAGCGCTTCGTCGCGCTCGTGCGCGAGGCTGGGGCGAAGGGGAACGGATCGTCCGCACACGGCATCCGACGGCTGAAGGCCTTCGAGGCCTGGATCGTCGAGGCGAAGGCGAGCGACATCCGAGCCGCGCAGACGTTCGCCAGCGGGCTCGTCGTTGATGCGGCCGCGGTGAGGGCGGCGTTGACGATGCCGTGGAGCAACGCCCAGTCCAAGGCCAGATCACGAAACTGAAGTTGATCAAGCGGCTGATGTATGGCTGGGCCGGCTTCGACCTCCTGCGCCGACGCGTGCTCCTGGCTCCTTGTCCCACACGAAATGATGAAGAGCCACTAAAGCGAGGCAAGTCCAATCACGGCCCGCCTGATCGCGCTGGCTCAGGCGCACGATGTGCTGACGGCCGAGAACTGGCAAGGCGCGGACCTCGCTCAGATCGTGGCCGACGCGCTGCGGTCGCACGGCGGCGATGAGCATCGCTGTCGCTGGCAGGGCAACGCGGTGCGAGTCTCGCCCCGCATCGCACTCGCGCTCTCGATGATGCTGCACGAGCTTGCCACGAACGCCATCAAGTATGGTGCGCTCTCGAAAGCGACCGGAACCGTTACTGTCGCGTGGACCGTGCGAGACGGCGCGAACCGTGGCGAGCTCGGGCTTCGCCTGCACCTGTGCTGGGAGGAGAGGGGTGGTCCAGCTGTGACGCGGCCGACCCACAAAGGCTTTGGCTCGCGCATGATCGAGCGAGGGCTCGCCAATGAACTCGGCGGCGAGGTGCAGACCCGCTATGACCCTGGGGGCGTGGTCTGTACCCTCGACATCCCGCTGGAGATGGGCTGAGCGAGGCGCGGTGGACGGCCCGTTCGCGATAAGCGGAAGGTGTTTCGGCCTTCGGTCTTCGCGCAGTACAGGGCCTTCGCCGGCAGCGGCCTCGTCCGTCACTCGGATCGCGAGTCGCAGGAGGTTAGCCTCCGCTACATCGAACGCGTGGCCGTGGCAGGCATCGAACCATTCGTCGGAATTGTTGGCGACAGCTACGATTAACGCTCTCATTGAGACGGCGATCGGCCTGTTTAAGGCCGAGGTCGACCATCGGCGCGGGCCATGACGGTCCTTCGCGGCTTTCGCGTACACCACGCTCGAATGGGTCGATTGGTTAATCACCGTCGGCTGCTCGAAACAATCGTCCACATTCCTCCCGTCGAGACGGGGGCACGCTCCTATGCTCAGGCCTAGGTTGAAGCCTTGGCGGCTTGACCGAACCAACCGGCCGCCTGAAAACCCGCGGCGGTTCAGTCACCAAGGGACCGAAAGGTGCGGAGAAAATTCTTTGCGCAGGCGTTGCGGTATCCTCTCGTGGAGGCGCTGACCTACATGTTGCCAGACGGGAGGCGCCGGAAGAACGATGACGAGATCCAGGCATGGAGTCCTGTTCGGGGCGGCTGTTTTAGCGAGCCTGGTCGCGGCTGCACCCGCGGCGCAGGCCGGCGAGCCCGCGACCTGCCGGCCGACGCTTGCCGACTTTAGGACCCTCCGAAAGGGTATGAGTTACGCCGAGAGTGTAGAGCAACTCGGCTGCCCAGGGCGCAAGGTCACGGACCTCGCCGTTGGGCATAACCACCGGGCGATCTACTCCTGGCAGGGTCGCGGCTCCTATGGGGCAAATCTCAACCTCACGTTCCGCAATGGCCGCCTCACCGGCCGCTCGCAACTGGGCTTGCGCTGAGGACGCCCCGGAAAGTCCTTCACTCGGCCGGAGTCGGTACAGCATCGGGTCGTCTCTTTGCGCCCCCCGTCGTGTTCCCAGTCTTGCGACCGCGCGCCGCCCAGCGCTCGATGCTGATGTAGAAGAGCGGTGTGATGAACAGGGTGATCAGGGTCGCGGCGATCATGCCGCCGATCACCACCGTGCCCATCGAGATGCGAGCGTTCGCGCCCGCTCCCGAGGCGAGCGCCAGCGGCACCACCCCAAGGATGAAGGCAAAGGAGGTCATCAGGATCGGGCGCATGCGCATCCGCGCCCCGTCCATGGCCGCCCGCACGATGTCCTCGCCCGCGCGGCGCTTGTCCTCTGCGAAGGTGACGAGCAGAATCGCGTTCTTGGCGCCGAGCCCGACGAGCAGCAGCAGCCCGACCTGCCCGAACACGTCGAGCGGCAGGTCCCGCAGCGCCAGCGCGCCGATCGCGCCGAAGACCGCCACGGGTGTGGCGAGCAGGATCGCGAGTGGCAGGCGCACCGACTCGAACTGGCCCGCGAGCACCAGGAAGATCATCACCACGCCGAGGCTGAAGATCAGCGGCGCGTAGCCTCCCGCGATCTTCTGCTGGTAGGCCACGTCCGTCCACTCGATTGCGTACTCGTCGGGCAGGTCGGCGCGTGCTGCCTCCTCGACCAGCGCGATCAGCGTGCCGGAGCTGGCGCCGGCCGCGGGCGAGATCGCCACCTCGATCGCCGGATAGGTGTTGTAGGACAGGACCGCTGTCGGTCCGGCGACGAAGCGGGGCTCGACCAGCGAGCCGACCCGCACCGGCTCGCCGCGGCTGTTCAGAACGGTCAGGGCCTCAACGTCCTCCATGGTGCGCCGGCCGCGGTCGTCGCTCTGCACGTAGACCTGGTAGACGAAGCCGAAGCGGTTGAAGAGGTTGACGAACGAGGAGCCGACATATGTCCCCAGCGCGTCGAACAGGGATTTCAGCGGCACGCCGAGCTGCTCGGCCTTGGCACGATCGATGTCGAGATGGATCTGCGGCACGCCAAAATCGGTCGTGGGCGTGGCGCTGCCGATGTCGGGCCGCTGCTTCAGCTTGGCCAGAAAGGTGTCGACAGTTTGGGCGAGCTTGAGGCCGCCCGCGCCGCTGCGGTCTTGGATCTCCAGCGTCAAGCCGCCGCGGGAGCCGAGGCCGGGCAGCGGCGGCGGGTTTACCGGACGGGGCACGATGTCGGGATCGTCAGCATAGCGCTTCTCAAGATCCGTCACCATCGCGTCCACCGAGGTGGTGCGCTCGGCCCAAGGCTTTAGCACCGGGATGACGAAGCCGTAGAACGGCGCCACCGCATCGGCCAGGATCGAGCGCCCACTGATGCCGAGCGTGTGGTCCACGGCATCGTTCTCGCGCAGGTCCGCCGACACGCGCTCCACCGCCTGTTTTGTGCGTGTCACTGAGGCGCCCTTGGGCAGCGTCATGTCGAAGTAGAAGTAGCCCTGGTCCTCGGCCGGCACGAAGGCGGTTGGGCGCTGCCAGAACAGAACCGCGGTGGCACCGGCAAACAGCAGGAAGGCGAGGCCGGCCGCCACGAGGTGGCGGCTCAGCCGGCCGATGGTGCTGGCGACAAACCCGGCGCTCGCCCGCAAGGCTCGGTTGAACCAGCGCAGGGGTGCGCGCCAGCGGGACCGGCTCTCGCCCTCCTCCTTGGGCTTCAGAATCAGGCCGCAGAGCGCCGGGGTTAGGGTCAGGGAGACCACCGCCGAGATCAGGATGGAGATTGCGATGGTCAGGGCGAATTGGTTGTAAAGCTGGCCGGTGATGCCCGGGATGAAGGCGACCGGCACGAACAGGGCCGAGAGCACCAGCGTGGTGGCGATGACGGGCCCGACCACCTCAGAGACCGCCTCGCGCGCCGCAGCTTTTGGCTCGGCACCCTCCTCCATCAATCGCTCGGTGTTCTCGACCACGATGATGGCATCGTCCACGACGAGGCCGACCGCCAGCACCATGCCGAGCAGGCTCAACGTGTTGAACGAGAAACCGAGTGCGGCCATCGGCCCAAAAGTGCCGATCAACGCTACCGGGACCGCGATGGTGGGGATCAGCGTCGCGCGCCAGTTCTGCAGGAACAGATAGGTGACGACGACGACGATAACGATCGCCTCGACTAGGGTGTGCACCACCTCCTCGATCGCCGCCTTCACGAACTCCGTGCGGTCGAGCGCAATCTCGTACTTCAGGCCGACGGGGAAGCGCCGGCTGAGCTCGTCCATGGTCTTGCGGGCGCCCGCCATCACCGTGACGGCGTTGGCCTCGGGGCTCTGGTAAAGGCCCAGCGTCGCCGAGGGTCGACCGTTAAAGGTCGAGCCTACTCCGTACTGCTCGGAGCCGAGCTCGACGCGGCCGACATCGCGCACCCGCACCACCGAGCCGTCCGGGTTGGCGCGCAGCAGGATGTCGGCGAACTCCTCGGGCTGGCGCAGGCGCCCGGTGGTGACGAGCTGCAGCTCGAAAGGCGTCGCCTTCTCTAACGGTGGCTTGCCGAGCGTCCCGGTTGTGATCTGCTCGTTCTGCGCGCCGATCGCATTAATCACCGCCTCGGGGCCGATCGCCAGCGCCTCCATTTTCATGGGATCGAGCCAGACACGCATGGCGTAGCGCTTGTTCGAGAAGTTGATGATGCGGCCCATCCCTTCGACTCGCCTGAGCGGCTTGATCACCTGGGTCTCGGCCCAGTTCGAGAGGAAGAGTTCGTCGTAGGCGGTGCCCTTCTCTGCGTAGAGCACGATGTTGCCGAGCTGCTGCCGCGTCGCCTTGGTGATTTCCAGGCCCTGGTCCCGCACCGCCTGGGGCAGGCGGGCCTCGGCGCGGTTGGCGCGGGTCAGAACCTCTGCGGCGGCGGCGTTGAGGTCGGAGCCGACCGCGAAGGTCGCGTCGAGGCTGACGCTGCCGTTGGCGCTGCTCGTCGTCTGAATGTAGATCAGGTTCTGAGCACCATTGATCTCCTGCTCGAGCGGGACCGCGATGGCGTCGTGGGCCTGCTGGGCGCTGGCGCCCGGATACGTCGCCTGCACGTTGATCACCGGCGGCGCGATCTGCGGGTACTGCGCGATCGGTAGCGTCAGGCCCGCGACGGCGCCAACCAGGACGATCAGTACCGAGATGACGCAGGCCAGGACCGGACGATCCACGAAGCGGGCAAACATCAAACGGGGTCCTCCATCGCGGTGTCCAACGAGCCCCTGCACCGTTCGGGTCGAGCGTGATCTCGCTTCGTTCAGCCGGCAGGACGTTCACTCGATCACAGTACGACCGTCCCGCTTCATCTGTTGGCCCGGTAAAGATGCAGCATCGCCGGTCGATTGCTTGGCTTTGATCGTGATGCCGTCGTGCATGCGCTGGATATGGTCGGTGACCACTCGCTCGCCGACCTTGAGACCGCTCAGGATCGCGGTGTGCTCGCCATAGTCGAGCCCGGTCTCCACCGGACGCTGCCGCACCCGGCCGCCGTCCTCCACCACATAGACCACTCGCTGCGCGAGTTGCGAGGATAGGGCGATGGTGGGCACGAGCAGGCGCTCCTGCGTGCCGACTTGGATGCGGGCGCGCATAAACTGGCCGGGCAGGAGGCGTTCGTCCGCGTTCTCGACCCGGGCGCGCACGAGGCGGCGCGCGGTTCGCGGGTCGAAGCGGTTGTCGAGCTGGTAGATCGTGGCCTCGCGAACGGGATTATTGCGCTCGTCCAGGAGCATGACCGTCACGGCCGCGTCCTTGAGTGCCACGCGGATCGCCTCCGAATCCTCGGCCGAGAGCGCCATCTGCAGGTCGATCGGATCGGTCTGCACAACCGAGACGAGCTCGGTCTTATTTTCGGTGACGAGATCGCCGATATTGACGTTCGACAGGCTGGCCCGGCCATCGAACGGAGCGGTGATTACCGAATAAGCGATGTTCAGTTCCTGCCGAGCGATGGCAGCCTCGGCCTCCTGCAGCCGCGCGGCGGCGCTGGCGCGCTGGCTCTCCTGCTGTTGCGCGCGCTGCTCGCTCGCGTATCCCTTGCTGGCGAGTTCGCTGGTGCGGGCGACCTCGGCCTGGGCGAATTCCAGCTGCGCTTTTGCCTGCTCCTGCTGGGCCTTGGCGGTCTCCAGCGCCACCTCGAAGGGCCGCTTGTCGATGCGGAAAAGGACATCGCCCTTTTTAACATGGGAGCCCGGCTCGAAGGGCCGCTCCGTGACGACGCCTGTCGCCCGGGCCTGGAGCAGGGCGTCCTTCTGCGAGATCACCGTACCGGTATAGTTAAAGCCCACCGGCACTTGCTCAGTGCGCGCCTCGGTCACGGCGACGGCGAGCTGCCCCTCCGGCTTCGCCGCCTCCTGCCGGCCGGGATGAGCGGCGAGGAAGCCCGGTACAGGCTTGCCCGCCGCGACCCAACCKCCACCCGCTGCCGTCAGAACCGCGAGCCCGATCAGCCCGTTCCTCAATCCGGAGCGCACGTCAGACCTCCTAGAAGCATCACACCGCGTACGCACGAACTGGCCGACGATCCGGCCGAGCCCACCGAGACTCGGAGTCGCAGAATGGGTCGGAGGCTGCCCAGCCGTGCCCCAGTTTGACAAGGGCGTTCCCGGCTGGCGTCCTTCGGCATGGGGCCTCGTGCCGACCGTCGGCTTGCCGTTATCATTTCCAGCTGCCTCAGCCACCGAGCTTTGACAGCACGAAGGCGCAGAGGAAGCCCAAGACAGTGATCAGGCCGGCATACTCATGCGCCGACTCGAATGCCTCAGGGATCATGGTGTCGGCTAGCATAGCTAGGATCGCACCGGCTGCGACCGCCGTGGTGGCTGCGATCAAATCCGGGCTGGCGCTTGCCAGAGCCACGTTGCCGACCAGCGCCGCGAGACCGGACAGGAACGCGATGACACCCCACACGCCGAAGATGTAGCCGGCAGAGCGGCCAGCCTTGCGCATACCGGCCGCGCTCGAGAGCCCTTCCGGCACGTTGGACAAGAACACGGCTGCGACCGTCACGAGGCTGACACCGGCCCCGCTCAGCAGGCTGACACCGATGACCACGGACTCGGGGATGCCATCCAGCAGGGCGCCGACCGCGATCGACAGTCCGCTGCCTTCCGAGGCGTCCTGCTGGCTCTGGTTCGGGTTGCTGCCGGAGCGCTTCCGGTGCTTGGCGCCGCGCCGCGAGATGAAGATGTTGGCAGCGGTGTAGACCGCCGCGCCGCCCAGAAAGCCGATCGAGGTCGAGCCGAACCCGCCTTTGGCATAAGCCTCATCCATCAGGTCGAAGGCCACAGCTGAGATGAGGACGCCCGAGCCGGCAGCCATAACGGCAGCGATGAGGCGCTGGGGCAGAGACACGAAGTAGGCCACCGCCGCACCGAGCAGCAGCGCGGAACCGCCGAGAAGCCCCCACAGCCCCGCTTGCATGTAGATCGGCATCTTTTCTCTCGGTACAAGTCAACAAAGCAATCATCGGCGGAACCCTGCGTGCGGTGACCCGCCGCGCGATAAGGCCGAATTTCTGCTTGGGGTCACCTTGGCCCCTTCTCCTGACAGGCACCGAATGTCCGCTCTCCAACTTCCGCGCCTTCGAAGCAGACGAGCCGCGTTCGCCAGATTTTACTGCGTCAGATGGCCTGCGTGGAGGTCTAAGCGGGGTACATTTCTGATGAGTTCCCTCTTGCTCACGATGCGGAGAAGCAGACCTTTGTTCGGCGACTCGCCATCGACTTCAGACCGGAGCAGGCACGCGCGTCCCTCGCGAGTTCAACAAGCCGATGCTTCCTGCCAGCTTGCCGGTCGCCTCCCGGATTTCATCAGCAACATGCGGTTCGCCTCTGCTCTGTAAGGCGCGCCGACATCGGCTCAGTTCCTGTTCCAGATCGGACGTGAGCACGTGATCCCCGAGGGAGGACAGCAACCGACGGACCGTGTCCGTCAGGGCTGGCAACCGCTCGGCTGGCACGTCGTCGATCAGAATCGCCAGGGTTCGCCAGACCTCGGCGGCGAGCATGTTCTGCATGCTCTCCGACGCGACGACACCGATGGCGGTGATCGCGAGAATGGCATCGTCCACCGCCCGGTCGGCATAGACAACCCGCGACGAGGCGCGTTCCAGGATCGGGTCTGCGCAGCTCCAGCGCGCGATGATGTCCCGCAAGCAGTGGCAGACGAGTATCGCCGGCTGCGGGTTTTGTTTCGAGGTCGAAGCGGTGGTCCAGGCGATCGAGTAGAGTTGCTCGATGCCAGAACCGGCGTCCCCGTCGATGGTTCGGCGAGGCTCGATCGTGACGGCTTTGCCGATCGCCTCGTCGAGGGTGGCCAGGGCACCCGCCGTCAGGGGGCGGGCGGCATACAGACGGTAAATTGGATCCCGGAAGGCCACGTTGGTTCCGACCCGTGCGATAATCTCGACGTCGATGTCGTGCTCCGACGCGGATCGCTCTACGGCCGCCAGATCCACGCCACAGATCACGCCATAGGCGTCCGCGCGGACGGTTTGCGACCAGAGTAGGCTCTCGCGCGGCACCCGGCGCGTGCCCTCGATCTTGGTTCGATCCGCCGAGCGAGCCTTGATCGTGTGATCATGGATCGCGGTGATGACCGAGTGCGGGCGCATCTGATCGATGGTGCTGTAGATCAGGATCACCACCATAGACAGCGCAGCCCCGGCCATCCCGAGCGATAGTAGGGCTCCGACGATCGGTTTGTGTGCGGGGTTGGCGCTGCCCAGCGTCAACAGCACGAACACGCTGAGCCCGACAAAGAAGCCGAAAGTGAACTTGTTCGAGCGCCGCTGGATGAACTGATCGTAGACCTGGGTCGAGAGGGTCGACGCCGTCTGCTGCACGGCGATTAGCAGGAGCGAGAAGGTGATCGACGTCACCGTGATCATGCCGGACGCAACCGTACTCAGCAGGCTGGCGATCGCGGAGGTGTCACCGAGTAGATGAGCTAGCCAGGGGAGCGGGGCGGGGCCTGACCGATCCCAGAGCGCATCGTCGAGAAGATAAGTCAGCGTGAAGAGACCAAGGAACGCTGCTACGACGATGAGCGGAAGGCCGATGAACTCCCTCAATGACCGCCGGATCAGCGCCAAGATACGATCGAGGGCGCGGCTCGCGATTCTCATCGGGCTAACACCAGTCAGGGTCCGAGGTTCGTGCATCACCCCAGCATCTTGCTTTCCATATTCGAAGGCCGGCGGGTGCTGACGACCACCGCTGAGCCGTTGTCTCTGGCATGGGCACACGATTAGCGCTGCATACCCTTGGGCAGATGCTGGACCGGATTGACCTTGCCGCTGCTATCGTTGCCCTGTACGGGCGCTCCCTTCATGACGTCGGTGGACGCACTGATGGCGCTTGGCGGCGCGACTTGTCCCGTCGGCTGATTGGCCGGTGAGACCGGAGAGTCGGCATGATGAGTCCCCGGAGGCAAGGTCGCGGGTGTCGGTTGATCGATGCGGCTGTTGACCGACTGCGCTTGCGCGGCACCGGACACGGCAAAGATCATTAGGCCGAGACCACCGGCAGCGCCAAGAACAGTCGGTAAGTCAGTCATGTGTCGCATCGACAATCGAGCTTTCCTTGATCGGGTGGACTGTTGATCAGCCCCGCCCGACCCGCTGCGCACGGCTACGGCGATGAGGGGTGGAGTGACGAAGAGCGGAGCGGTTGACTCATCGCATTTGGCCGGCGTGCTCTATTTGACCCCGCTCGGCTGTCCGGTCGGTCCCATACCGATCCCTCGGCCGTTTGGCGCTGACGATGAGGCTGTCCCTGCACCCTTGTTCCTCATGGTCCGCCGGTGCACCTTCGTGCGGTGGCGGGTCATTCTCACCCAGCTCGTCGGAGCACCGTTTAAGCCCGCAGCCTGTTCACTGGCGGCTGCGGAAGCCGGTGTGGTGAGGCTCATTGCAGCGAGCACAAGGCCTGTCGCCAAACTCATGGACTGCAGTGACATGATCGATATACCCCTTAAGCTACAATAATACCCTGGAAGCAAATACTGAACTCAAAGTGGTCAGTTTAGTTCCACGTTAGGTGATGTGCTAATCTTATCGTCCGAAAGCCGCCATCCGCTGGGTCGTCTTCGGTCTGAGAGTGAGATATCGAGCCTCGACCGACGCCGCTCTCCGGGTTGTCCAGCGATGTATGGCGCTGACGTCCAATGCGCAGTCGGGAAAAGCCGCACTCCTGTAAGGGCAAACCTGACATTGCCTAACCTAAGCCGAAGGCCGGTTTGCCCTTGTCACAGCGACTTACGTAGGCTCAAGCATGGACCTGAGTCCGGATTGGGCTCCTGTGGGGGGCACGGTCAAGCGGTAGTTTTGACGGTATGCTGGGCGTGTTGCTCCTCGAACTGCACGAGGCTCAGGTAACCCGGTACAGAGTGTAAGCGAGCAGCATCGTAAACCTCGTCGATGAAACGTGGCAGCTCGGCCGCAACATCGGCGAATGTCCCAAACGCCATTAGATACATGCCTCCAACATCAGGCGTCTACTTCTAGAAATTGGTCCCCGTGCAGATCAGAGTGGTGGAGCCGTCGGATGAGACCGGCCGCTGTGCTGACATGACCACAGGCGGACCAGAAGGGCGTCCCTGCGTGCCGAGGAACACTTGAGGCAGGCTCGTTATCCAGCCGCGGAGCCGAAAGTCGAGTCCTGCCCAGTCGCTCGACGCGCAGCTAGCTGAACAAAATGAGAGCTTTTGACAGCGTCGTCCAGACTCCCCACGCGATCGGGATACCGACAGCTGCCCAGGCAGAAGCCGCGAGTGGTGTCAGTCCTCCGCGCCCGATGCCCTGGGCGCCTGAACGCACGCTCGTCGCCACACCCTTCGTGTCGAGCATCGCAACTTCGGCGTCGCTCATGAACCAGCGCTTCGCAACGGGCCGTACCAAAAGGTTGCAGACGAAGCCCGCGGCCAGGAAGGCGGCCAGAATGTACATCGTCTGCGTGTAGAGTTGCGCCCCCTGGACGCCCGCATCGACCTGCGCCTGCCGGATCGCAGTGACGACGAAGGGGCCGACCACGCCGGCGGTTGACCAAGCCGTCAAGATGCGGCCATGAATTGCCCCGACGAACTGCGTGCCGAATACGTCGGCGAGATAGGCGGGAATCGTGGAGAACCCGCCGCCATACATTGATAAAATCACGCAGAAGAACAGCACGAACAGGGACTTGGAGCCGACGCCGGCTGCCCAGGGTGCTGACGCATAGAGCGCGAGCCCGAGGGCGAAGAAAGTCGCGTAGGTGAGCTTGCGCCCGACCTTGTCCGACAGCGAGGCCCAGAAGAACCGGCCTAGAATGTTGAACAGCGACAGCAGTCCGACGAAGCCGGCGGCAATCGCGGCGATCTGTGCCTTCTGAGCCCCGTCGAGCTGACCGAAGCCGAGTTCGGGGCGGCCAATCAGAGCGCCGCCAAAGATCTCCTGCAGCATTGGGGAGGCAAGCGCCAGCACCCCGATACCCGCCGAGACGTTCAGGCACAGTGCGGTCCACAGCAGCCAGAATTGCGGGGTCTTGTGAGCGTTGTCGAGATGAACGTGCCCCGCGGTGATCATGGCATTGCGGGAGGTCGGCGGCGTCCAGCCCTCCGGCTGCCAACCGGCCGGAGGCACGCGATAGCCGAACGCGCCGCACAGCATCGCCAAGATGTAGAGCACACCCATTACGGCGAGTGTCTCCGAGACGCCGGCCGAATTCGGCGTCTTGAAGGTGTTGATCAAGATGTTGGCGAGCGGTGAGCCGATCATTGCGCCGCCGCCGAAGCCCATGATCGCCATCCCGGTGGCCATGCCACGCCGGTCAGGAAACCACTTCACCAGAGTCGAAACCGGCGAGATGTAGCCGAGGCCGAGCCCGATGCCGCCGATCGGTCCCATGCCAAGCCAGATCAGCCAAAGCTGGTGGATGTAGACGCCGAGTGCGCCGATCAGGAATCCGCCGCCCCAGCACAGCGCGGCCGCGATGCCGGCCTTGCGCGGCCCAGCACGCTCCAGCCAGCCGCCGAAGACCGCCGCCGCTAGCCCCAGCATGACGATGCCGATCGAGAAAACGGTCACCAGATCACTGACCCGCCAATCGCAGGTCGTGGTGACGAGCGCCGTCGCGATGCTCATCTCGGGGCAGGCAACCGCCGCGGGTTTGCCGACGCTCAAGGCGCGAGTGAGCGGCAACCAGAAGACGGAGAGCCCGTAAGACATGCCGATGCAGAGATGGACCGCGAGGGCTGCTGGGGGCACGAGCCAGCGATTGAAACCGGGCTGGGCGACTGTGTTCTCGCGAGATAACCAGCCGTGGGGACGCGTATGCACCTCCGGTGCATCGGTGACGCTAACACTCATGGATAATCTCACTCCCCTTTAGATCGTACTGCGACTCTTTGTTAGTGGCGCGAGATCGCAGCGGACTGACGTTGATGCAGGAGCTTGTGACCGGGTTTCCCTGACGAGAGCGCGTGGCACGCAAGGTGTCGAGCGCGTGCCGTTCCCTATAAAGGGCGGTTTAGGAGGTTTAGCGGCGGCAAATGCCGCCCGCTCAGAGATCATGTCGTCGAGACCGGAGGCGTCAGCCTCCGCGGATTCAGCCGCCGGACTGAAACATGGCTTGAAAGGCATCCTGGTGCCCGACCAAGAGTGTGGGCGCACGCGGTAGACTGATGCGCAGCACCGGCTCGAAGCCGTAGTAGGCAGCTAGGAAATCAGGCTCGGGTACGCCGATGCAGAGTCGGTGGCGTCCATCACCCAGAGGGGCTTCCACCATCATCATGTCACGCGGACGACCCAGATTCACGAACTGGTCCTCGAACGTCGCTTGGATATCCGCCCAGTTCGTGTCCTCGAAAAGACGCACGACCCAGAGCATCGCAATCTCCGATCAAGGATGAGACGCTTTGCCATCCAGCTGAGCAGTATGCTGCTCAGCTGCCCCTATGTACCGCTTCCTCACGCCTCGGATGGTGCGATGGCTGAGAAAGGCTCGGCGCTCCCGTTCGGACTGCATGACCGTCGCTCGAACCTGCAACAGGTCCTTGCGCGTCAGGAGACCGACAAGAGCACCGCTTGCTGGATCGGTGACGGGTATGCGCCCCTGACCAGTCGCCATCATGATGTCGAGGGCGCGAGCAACAACGTCATCTGGGTGAACGATGGCCAGCGAAGCGTCAGAGACCCACTCCTCCAGGCTTTCTCCTGCGTGTCGGCCCTCGGTCTTCCAGCGCAACGCATCGCCGCGGCTGACCATGCCTACAGGCCGGCGCGCCGCATCGACAACGGGATAGGCGTGGTGTTGGCCCATTTCGATGGCTCTGATAGCCTCATCAACGCTTTGTCCCGCATCCATCGCATCCACCTCGCGGGCCATGACCTCGCCGACGCGCGCCAGCTCATATGGGTCGACGCCGTACTCGCGGGTGATGTGCTGCCCGCGCCGCGCAATCTTCTCCGTCAGGATTGAGCGCTTCAGGAGCAGCACCGTTACGGCATAGGCGGCAACTGTGGCGGCGAGCAGCGGCGCCAGACTGTGGACGTCACCTGTGAGCTCGACGGCGAAAAGTGCACCGGTGAGGGGCGCGCGCATGGTGCCGCCCAACATTCCGGCCATGCCCAGCAGAGCCCAGAACCCTGGTGTCCCGGGTAGCCCCAGACCCACGAGCCATCCCATGGCGCCGCCGAGAATGAGCAGCGGCGCCAGAACGCCACCTGACGTGCCAGAGGCTAGGGCTACGAGCCATATTGCCGCCTTGACCAGAAGGATTGCGAATACCGCTTTAGCGACCAGGTGACCGGTTAGGAGATCGGCGATGACGTCGTAGCCGACACCGAGCGCGCGCGGCTCTATCAGGCCACCAAGACCGACAAAGACACCGCCGATTGCCGGCCACCACATCCAGTGGATCGGCAAGTGCTCAAATGCGTCCTCCAGGGTGTAGAGTAGCTTCGTCAGGAGGCCTGACTGCAATCCAGCCAGAACACCGACCCCAGCGCAGGCGAGCAATCCCCACCAAGGCAAATCCGGATCATTGGCGAAGGGGAAGAGTGGCCCGGCACCGAAGAACAGCGGCCGCCAGCATGTCGCTGTCATTGCCGCCGCCGCCACCGGGATGAAGCTGCGCGGCCGCCACTCGAACAGCAGCAGCTCGACAGCCAGCAGCACGGCCGCGATCGGTGTCCCGAAGATCGCCGTCATGCCGGCCGACGCACCGGCGACGAGGAGCGTCTTTCGCTCGGCCGCGCTCAGGTGGAAGAACTGGGCGAACAAGGAGCCGATCGCTCCGCCCGTCATGATGATCGGACCTTCTGCGCCGAATGGGCCGCCGGTACCGATCGAGACGGCCGAAGAAATCGGTTTAAGCACAGCGACCTTGACCGACATGCGGCTGCCGCCAATCAGAATGGCTTCGATCGCCTCGGGTATGCCGTGACCGCGGATCTTTTCCGATCCGAAGCGGGCCATTGCCCCGATGATAAGGCCGCCCACAACAGGGACAAGGACCATCCATGGCGTGCGTGCTGCATTTGCCAGGGAGGTGGGCGCGACGTCGAACCGACCGAACCAGGCCAGGTTCGTGACCAGGGCAATCAACTGGATGAGGAACCAAGCCGCGACTGTGCCGGCCGAGCCGATGACGAGCGACATCACAAGAAGGACCAGGACCCGACGGTCGGTCGTGAAATCACCCAAGGGACGCCGAGAGGTCGCTCCGGCGGTTCCTCTATGGTCGGCGGCGTTGGCGTTCGACAAGTCGTGCTGCATGGCGGTCCCACTAGACATGGGCGCCTATATACGTCGTGGTACGATACAGTCCAGAGCGAAGCCGCAGGGATGTGCCGAGATGACCGCGAACCAGCCTGTGCAGGAGGGCCTGTCGCGTGAGCAATATGCGGCTATCGCCGCCTTCCGCTTCCAGCTTCGGCGCTTTCTTGTCTTCAGCGAGGCAGCGGCACTTGCGGCTGGCCTCCCGCCCCAACAGCACCAAGCCCTGCTTTCGGTTGCGGGCTACATGGGATCAGAGTTCCCAACCGTCGGCATGCTCGCCGAGCAGCTTCTGGTGGCTCCTCACACAGCTGCCGAGTTGGTCTCACGCATGGTCGAGGCTGGCCTATTGACGAAGACGCGTGGCACGCAAGACCGACGGCGCATGGAGCTTGCCCTGACGCCGAAGGCTGAGATCCTTTTGAGCGAGCTCACTGCGGCCCACCTTGAGGAGTTGCGGACAATGGAGCCGGCACTCATTCGCGTCCTCGGACGGCTAAGTCGATCCGCGACGTCGGCTTGAAATCAGTAGAAGTGCCCGGTTCGACCCGGCTCGCGACCGACCGTTTCCCGCGTTCGAGCCTGTCTCGCGAGCATCATAATCTCGGCGCGGCGGGATATCCGGAACACCTGTCGCGTAAGCCGACGTCAGGAATGCCTTCAGATCTGGACGTTTGCCGTCTAAGGCGAGCGAGGCGGCTTCGGGTCTGCGTGGGACGACCACCTGAATCGAATCGCGTGTCTTGTGTGGAGTTCGTATGCCACGGCGGTTACCTGGTGTTTGATCCCGCGGTGTGGTGGGCGTCCTGCAGGACGTCTTCGGCCAAGCCTCGGTCTCTCTGGATACGCAGGATGACGCCGAAGAGTTTCGAGCTGGTCAAGTCGTAGAGTTGTGCGAGCGCTGCGGCATCGCCGCGGCTGACCTGAGCGAGCAGCCCTCGCAGTGCATCGTCGTCGGCCAATCCCGGAACTCAGCTTCTATGCGCGGCTGCTCAGGATGCCCCGTACCGTTCCGCGTCCTATTTTCAAGCCGTCCCTGGGCCCGGTCGCGCGTTGAGCGGCCTCTGAAACTAAAGAGCCGACGCCTCCGTTCTTCGCAGGCGTGGCCAACTCCGGCGGCGCAACCGTCGGAGCTGTAAGTGGTACGTACCTCCCTCCTGATCCTTGTTGCCGGCCTGACGGCAGGCGCTCTAATCCCGGCAGATGCTGCGACGAAGAAGGTACGCGTGCCGAACCGATACGACGGCTCCTGGACCATCGTCGCCACCACAGCCGAGGGGCCTTGCTCGGCCAGCATGCGCTATCACGTGCAGATCAGAGACAGCGACGCCTCGATCCCTGGAGAGGAAGTCGACATCGACGGCGGTGTGTCGGCGGATGGCGCCGTGCGGGCCACGATCACCAAGGGCTCGAACAAGGTGCCGATCGTCGGCAGCCTGACTGCGGTGGGTAGCGGCAGCGGCACATGGCGCACGTCTGGAGGACTGGTCGAGTGTACCGGCCGCTGGAGTGCTAGGCGGTCGCGCCCAAGCACCTAGATGCGGCAGCTCGGCTCAGGGTTGAAATATGGAAGAAACGATCAAGGCTTTCACCGTCTGGCTGGCTGTCGGCACAGAGGCGGCGGCCGCTCTGATCATTGGCCTTGCCACCGTCGAGGCGGTCCTGTCTGCTCTGCTCCTGTTCCTGCCCGGCGCCGCCGCGCGCAACTCTGGCGGAGACCCACAAGCGGCCAAGGAGCAGGTGCGTCTCAAGCTCGGACGCTGGCTCGCCGTGGCGTTGGAATTCGAGTTGGGCGCCGACATCCTGCGCACGGCCATAGCCCCGACCTGGTCGGAAATCGGCCAGCTCGCCGCCATCGCGACGATCCGCACGATTCTGAACTACTTCCTCCAGCAGGAGATCGATAAGGCCGAGCGACGCTCACCCGAGGATCGTCCGGCCGACGCGGCAATAGACCCACACTGAGGAACCGCGTCTATGCCGCTGCTCGACCAGTGGATCCGCATCATGGCGACGCTGATCGAGTTCGGCGGCGGTCTCCTGGTCGTGTCCGGATGCGCCCGCGGCCTGCTGCAGCTCGTGGTGGGTCTCGGAAATCGCGACCGCATCGTTGCGGCTCGCCTTGTGGTCGCCGATAGCATCGTGGCTGCCCTTGGCTTCAAGACGGCCGCAACTCTCCTGAAGACGATTGAGCTGCGCAGTTGGGACGCCATTCTGATGTTCGTGGTGGTGTTCGCCCTGCGCATCCTCATCAAGCGGGCTCTGGTGCGTGACGAGGTTGCTCTGCGAGCGAGAAGATCGGTGATGGGGAGCCGGCCTATGCCATGAACCAGAAATCTCCAGATCATTTCAGCGAAAGCGACTGCGGGCAACTTACTGAAGGGGATCCATGATCTGGGCGCGCATCCAGGCCCATTCATTCTTGGTCATGTTGAACAGGTCATCCCGGTTTTCGGCAGTGAGATCAGTCCCAAACAGCTCCGAACCCTTTGCATTTTGAATGACCTGATCGAGATTCCCGACAACCGTTTTGACATCAGTCGCGTGCTCGGCACTGAGGACTGCAAATAAGCGAACGGTTAGCTGCTCCAGAATGGTCACGCGGGCGCGCAGCCGAAGGGTGGTGTCATCCATCTGTTTGTCCTCGATCGCGGGAGGCCCGATGCAGCGAGCACCTGCTCAGAAACAGGCAGACGCCTTCGGAGTTCGCTGACGTCAGCGTGATTGTTGTGGGGACAAGGTTAGATCGCAGCGGCTCCCAACCCGTGAGGTGTTCCGGCAGCTCCCAGCGGCCAATGGTTCGCGGTCTAGGTGGAGAGGGCGCTGAGACGCCTGCCGGATCGATATGAACCGCCCCGAGTTTCCCGGAGGCCGTTTGGGTTGGCTCAAGCGGGCAAGGCTTGCACCTCGGCTTGAGCAAAGTAGCGCCCCTCAGCCTCGGCGAGAGGCACGTTGCCGATCGGTTCGAGCAGGCGGCGGGTGTTGAACCAATCGACCCATTCGAGGGTGGCGAACTCGACCGTCTCGAAGGATGGCCACGGCCCACGGCGATGGATCACTTCGGCTTTGAAGAGACCGTTGATCGTCTCGGCCACGGCGTTGTCGTAAGCGCCCCCAACGCTGCCGACTGAGGGCTCGACGCCCGCCTCCGCCAGCCGTTCCGTGTAGCGCAGAGCGGGGTATTGCGAGCCTCTGTCGCTATGGTGCGCGAGCCCGCCTCCCTGGAGGGGCCAACGCTCGTGCGGGGCCTGCTCTCCAAAGCATCGAGCACGAAGGTGGTGTGAGCCGTGCGGGAGACCCGCCAGCCGACGATGCGCCGGGCATATGCGTCGATCACGAACACTACGTCGATGAAGCCGGCTCAGGTCGCGACGAGGTGAAGTCACTGACCCACAAGGCGTGCGGGCGCAGCGCCTTGAACTGGCGGTTCACCCGGTCGAGCGGGTAGGCCGCCGCTGGATCGGGGACCCGCAGCGGGCATTGAGGTGAGTAGCTCTCTTGTCGATCTCGCCTCAGCAGCCGTCGTCCTTGTTCGCTCGGTCGCCGAGCTTTTGGTTCGCCCCGGCATTGTTCAGGGCGCCGATGGTGCCAGGCGAGGCAGGCTGCGAACCGCCTGCGAGGTTTTTGCTAGACGTGCCCACGCCCGCACCCTGGTTGATGTTGGCCTCCGAGCCGGGCTTCTCGCCGAGTTTTTGGTTGGCGCCAGCAGCGTTCATCGCTCCTACGGTACCAGGAGAGGCGGGCTGCTGGCCGCCGGCCAGATTCTTGCTCGACTGGTCGACGTCGGAACTCTTCGGGTTCACGTGCTGAGGCGTCGGGTCCTTGGCCTTGGTGGTTCCCGTGCTGCAGGGCGCAGCGAGGCCCGGTGCGACTGTCGCCAAGAGAAATGGGATGGTGAGCTTTAGAGCTTTCATAGATCTGCTCCCGGTCTGATATCGTCGAAAGTCATTCGGTGAAATTGCTTCGCACGGCTTGGATGCCGCGCTGTTCCCGCTCGGGACTCGCTGTCCTTGCCGGCAACGCCGAACCGGTCACCTGCCGACCGGTTCCATCAGGACGAACTGGCGAGGCTTCGGACCACGCCCATCGGTACGAACAGCTCAGCGCGATCCGTCGGAGGCCGTCTCCTCTTCGAAGCGCAGCATTCCGGCCTTGTCGATGACCAGCTTACCGTCGGGGCCTGGCTGCCTGCCGTAACCCGAGCCGACCACGCGGAAGCCGCAGCGTTCCGGGCAATCGGCCCGTAGCGTGTCACCGGAGGATATCTTCTGGTCGCTTTCCGTAGCGCCGCGGTCGACCGTGACCGTGTGCTCCTTGGTGTCCTGATTGGTGATGGACACGGCGAGGGCTGGCGTCGCCAAGACGATCAACATCATCCCTGCGGCGAGGCCGGACTTGAAGCCGAGGTTTTGCGTGGTTGCTGCGTATGGCATGGATCGGTTCTCCTATCGATTGCTGGGAAGGTCGAAGAAAGCAGCGGCGTCCATCGCGACTGCCTCCCCTTCCCAGGTGCAAAAGGTCCGGCGCCCAGGAATCCTGACGCTTGCCGAGGCCGCGACCTCAGGCGTATGGGTGCCACATGAGGGCCAAGAGCGAAGGTTTCAGTGCTGAACCTTCGCCCGAGTCGCGGTCAGCTGGCGGAGCTAATTTGGATTGTCTTGCCGGGATCGAGTTCGGTCTGCTGCTGGCCCTTCGTCCATTCCGGCATGGCCTTGATCTGCTCGTCACTGAGATCGCGGGTAACGAGGCGGTCGCCGCGCATCACGACGTTGCTGAGCGGGATCGCGACCTGCTTCTCGCCGAGGCCAAGGAAGCCGCCCTTGCCGATCACGATGCTGTTGCGGCCCTGAGCGTCCGACACGACGTGTTCGACGTCGCCAAGCATGTCACCGTTGGCGTTGTACAGGTTCATGTCCTTGAGCCGCGACACCGCGAGCGCATGATGGTCGCCTTGTGCCGCCTTGCTGCCTGCCGCGTCGACGACCTCGAATGCGGAAAAGCCATGCGGCCCCAGCGTCATGACGACCGGGTTACCGTCCTTTGTCTTGGCTTGAACCACGTAAGCTTGGGCGACCACCTTCACGTTGGTGAAGCCGGCGTTCTGCAGGTCCTGCATCAGCTTCTTGGCGGTGAGCAAACTATCCGCCGACGCCTGCTGGTCGTTGGCGGTTCCCTTAGCGGGCATCGAACTGGACGATGTGTTGGCCGGGTTGGAAGAGCTATTGGTTGACTGTGCCGACGCAGCGCCTGGGAAAACGAGTGCACTGGCGCAGAGGGCGACGAGATGCAGCTTCATGGTCAACTCCTTCTGAAATCGCATCCGCAGGCGAAGGGAAATCCCCCTTTGGATGCCAAGCGGCTTTGCTCGAGCGGCGCTGATGACGGCGGACCGGAGATCCGCATGGTTCACGAGCGGAAGGTGGCTGTTGGGCCGCCGAACAGGAGTCGGGGCACTCCGCAGGCCAGTGTCAGGATGATCCTGACAGCGATATCCACCAGCCGGACTGAGTACTTGAGAGTGCCTCGTGCATCTGTCGGCTCTCATGGCTTACCGGCCACTTCGACATTCGGCAGCGCGAGCAGACAGTATGAGACTGGCAATCAGGCTCTCTCGCCAGCGTCTTGTGTCGGAATGGCGCGACCGCGGGTACCGCGGCCTCAGCGTACCGGCATGCCCCCATTGTCACGCGCGAACCGAGAAGACTTGGAGCGAGTTGGGCGCCCATAGCGACGACGACATCGGTGATATCGCGCTTAGGCTTCGGTGCAGGACCTGTGGGACTCCGCCTGTCGGGGTAGCGGTTCATACCTACGCCAAACCGAGAGCAACGGACGAACAGCCTCTCGCTCCATCAGGTCTCCCGCAGTAAACCGGCTTACTGAAAAGCGGACGGCTCCATCTTCAGCCGCACCTCTCGGCAACGGATCTTCCGGGCGCGCAAGCCTCTGCGAACGTGTCATCGTGTCCGGCAGTCTCCCAGTCCGGCGAGTTCTCGATACTAACCGAGCGCCGGCCGTCGACAACTCGAACAGGAGTCGCGCGGCCGCGCATGAGCATTGTCTGGATACGGAATTACCGGCTCGTTCGCCTTAGCTTGCAGGTTACGGCCTAGTTGTCTGCACACCCATGACGTATCGCGGCCTTCACCAGGGCATTTGCAATATTGTCGAGTGCCATAGCCTCACGAATGAGAGTTGTAAGGCATTCTGGCATAACTCCTCAATCCGTGTCCGAGACGCATGCGCGGCGCGTGGACTTCTTACGCATCAGCCGTTTGCTTTCTGCCGATTTCGTTGAAAAACTCGGGACCGGGTCGAAGCAGCATCACGGACCGCTCCAGATGTAGAAGGTCCTACTATCGCGCTGCCTGGAATTCGCTCCGGTAGTGGGATTGGACCGTTACTGAGAGACGGACATTCTCCGGGGTGCCACCTTGGATGACGCCTAGAGTGCTGCCTCCGAGTTTTCCAACGAAATCTGCCAGGAGCAGAACGGCGATTGCAGGCATCAGCGCAGAGTGAGTGCGTCGAGCCAGCCGTGCGAGGCGCCGTAACGGATGATCTCGGCGCGCGTGCGCAGCCCGATCTTCTCGGCGGCCCGCGCCTTGTATGTCTCGACGGACTTCACGCTGAGATCGATGCGCCGCGCGATTTCTTTGTTACTGAAGCCCTGCGCGATCAGCCGTAGCACCTCCGTCTCTCGCGGGCTCAGCGCTTCCCCAGTGTCGCCTGGCCCGGTGCCAGCGATTGCAACGGATTGGTCTCCTAAGGCCTGACCGGCAATCGATGGGTCGAGATAGACGCCGCCGGCGGCCACAGCCCGAACCGCACGGAGAAGGTCATCCGCGGCCGAGCGCTTCAAAAGGTAGCCTTTGGCACCGGCCTTGAGCAGCGGCTGGACGTAGGCCGCGTCCTCGTGGACCGTGAGTACGAGCACCCGCGTGCCCGGGCACTCGTTCGCCACCCGCTCCGTCAACTCAAAGCCGTTGAGGCCGGGCATCGACACATCGACGACGGCCACGTCGGCGCCCGACAAACAGATCATTGGAAGCGCGTCACTGCCGCTGGTCGCCTCGCCGACCAGCTCGATCTCCGGATCGGCGTTCAGGAGCGCCCGGATTCCCGCGAGAACGACAGGGTGGTCGTCGGCGAGGACGACGCGGATGCGTCCCATTGTCTAATCCTTCCTCGACATCAGGCGATCTGCTGTGGGTACGGTATACGGACGAACAGCGTGGTCCCGGAGCCCGGCGACGTCTCAAGCGTGAGGCTGCCTTGCAACAGGGACAAACGCTCACGGATGCCGGAAAGACCCAGCCGCGGCTTGGCGGGTGAGCCGTTCGTGGATGGCACAGGTGTCGCCTCGACGTCGAAGCCGAGGCCGTCATCCTCGATGATCACGCGCACCTCCTCCGTGCGCTGCTCAAGCGACAGGCTGACCGTGGAGGCCTGCGCGTGTTTGAGCACATTGGTGAGCGCCTCCTGCACGATCCGGTAGATGGCGGTCTCGACCGCTGCCGGAAGGCGGACACTCTCACCAAGAATCTGGAAGTCCGACCGGATGTCGTGACGCAGCGCCCACTGGCGCAGCAGGGTGGCGAGCGCCTCCCGCAAGCCGAGATCGTCGAGTGCGGTCGGCCGGAGATCCACGGCCGCACGATGGATGTCGCGCCCGATCTCGCCGGCAAGTGCCTGCAGCCAGTGCACCTGACGGCAGGCATCGGATGGCGCACGCGCGTCCTTTAGCAGTGCCTCCAGACTTTTCAGGCCGAGGGATAGGCCAGTAACCGTCTGGCCGACCTGGTCGTGCAACTCGCGCGCGATGCGGCGCTGCTCGTCTTCCTGTGCCTCACCGAGACGGCGGAGCAGGTCGGCGCGCTCGGCCTCGGTGCGTTTGCGCGGCTCGATGTCCGCCACGATGCCGTAGATCAGGCCGGCAGGTGTTTCTATCTGCAGTTGCGGCACGCGACCGGTCATACGAACCCAGCGCGGTTCGGATCCAGCAGCGACGACCCGGAATTCGACGTCAAGAGGCTTGCCGTCCGCAAGACTCTGCCGAAGGGCGTCGGCCAGCCGCTCCCGGTCGTCGGCGTGGATCGCGTCCAGAACCTCCCGGGCCTGCGCCTCGCTCTCCTTGCCGTTCGCGCCCGACGACCGCCATCCGAGGAGTTGGGCCGCCCGGGCCGAGCCTATCACCCGGCTCCGGACAGTGTCCCACCGCAGGGTGCCGAGTTCCGCGGCCTCGACGGCTACGGCACCCTGCTCTTCGCTGGACCTCAGCGCCAGAGCGAACCGCGCCTGCTCGCCGGCCCGGCGCTGCGCCATGTCGCGGCCCACCAGTCCGACCAGCGCGAGGCCGAGGCCGATGCTGAGCACGCTTCCGCCTGCCAGCACGAAATAAGATCGCGAGACGGGAGCGTTCAACGTGGCGGCCGGCATGCCAAAATGCACCGACCAGCCGCCGGTGTCTTCCAAGGTGCGGTAGACAACCTCGACGTTCGAGCCCTCCAGCGTCGAGCCGGTGTAGAAGCCTTGCGGAGCGCGCCGGATGGCCTCCTGCAGGGCGGCATTGGCTGGGTGGCCAAGCTCTTCTGCTTCGGCGCGGGTACGGGCTATCGTGTTGCCGTCCGCGTCGACGATGGTGCCGACCCATCCTTCCGGCGCGCCTGCATCCCGCAGGATCGAACTCACCGCGTTGGTGGCGAGCCCGACCGAGAGGACGTAGCGGAGCGTTCCGTCCCGGATGACCGGCACCCGCAATGCGACGAGGCGCTTGCCGGAAAGCGATCCCACCGGTCCGATGCCGCCCACAACGGGACGCAATGTCCGCACGACCGCGTCGAAACTCTTGCGGTCCGCGGTCGGGCCGAGTTCCTCGTCGAGGGAGCGAAGCAGGTTGACGACCTGCACGCCGTCGGGATTGGAGAGCTCGACGGTCGCCCACAAGGGATGCGCCTGCTTGAGCCGCTCGGCCTCGGCGTAGAAGGCGGCGAGGTCCGGTCGGTCGAGACTGGCCGAGGCTGCCTCGGCGCCGAGCACCGAGATCTGTGCGGCGATGTCGGAGGCGACGCGCTCCGCCACGCGGGTTGCACCGGCAACGGCAGCGTCCCGCGTGAGGTCACGCTGCTGCTGCGCCATCAAGGTGGCGACCCAGCCGCTGAGGAGCAGCACCGGGATGGCAGCCGCGAACGCCAGGGCGACGAAGGTGCGGCCACTGCCGCGGTTCAGCCGATCTCCGGTGGGCTGAGAGCCATCACCTAAGCCCGATTCTGTCATTGCGTCGCTCACGCAGGCCCGGCCTTAATGTGTTAGGCAGCATACGAGGTCCTGTATGTCCGGCCGCCTCGGATATGTCTTGGCTCTGGGACCAGTGGCGGGGGCTCAGTTTCCTCATATTGCGGTCACGGCTCGTCCAAGTGAACGTCCTGCGCTGAAGATCAGGCGAGTTCAGACGAGGCGAGCACGTCTGTATCACCCAGGAGGCGGCGCGCCGACTCGATGACCTGAAGGGTTTGCGGATCGCCTCCGTCCTCGCGCACGCCACGTTCCATGCGCCGCAGCCGGCCGATCAGGTCCGGCGGTGCCGCTCCGCGCGTCAGCTGCGCCTCCACCAGAACAGTCACGCCTCGCTCTAGGCGACTGAAGGAACGGTTCTTCAAAGTGTTGAGAGATTTTCGCGGCATAGGTTCGACCTCTCCAATTTCTCGCCCGGTCTTAAAGAACTCGGCCAACCTGCAGCCGGATCACGCCATCGCGGCAACCGGTGACATGTGTGCGAGTAAGGTGTAGCCGCTGCTGCTCCAATGAGCATGTCGGGAGAAGCACCGACAGCATCCGGCTCGGCAGCAAGGCGGCTTAGGAGTTGTTTTGACCCTCGCCGTGCCGACCTCGGGCTCTGGTCGAAGCCCCCGGCGCGGGCTAGGACCTCATGCCGTCACCGACCTCAGCGGCGCCGATGTCCGGGAGCAGCCGTGCCGGATGAGGCATGCGGGACGCCATCTCCCAAGAGGAGCTGTCGTAGCCCTCGGACCAAGCCCGACGTTCACGGGAGTCGCCTGGATATGGACAAGCATCCCGCGGCCGACCGGCAGCCCTTGCGCGGGCACCTAGCTTGATAATGTCCAAGAGCATGTGCGCTAAGCTTTCATGCGACTTAAATTTCTGCCAAGCCATACCGAGTAGTGCCGAAATTTCAATTTCGGGCAAGTATTTTGTACGGACATGTTGCTTTCATAGCTTAGCTTAACCGTTGCACCGGCACGCGACTGAGCCCATCATTCGGGAGTAGCGATATCGAACGGAGGGCTTGGCCCTAGACGACCAAGTCCTCGCCCTGAGGTGGTCAGGTGTTTTTCTTGTCGTACTTAAACTCAGGCGCGTTCTTGATCGTATCCTTGTTAGCGTCGACTATAGCCTTGAGAGTACCGTTGGTCCGGTGGAGGAAGATGGTCGAAGGGTCGACCAGCACGTAACGCTCGCCCATGCCTAGGAAACCACCGACGCTGACCACGACACCGGTTACCGTCTTGCCGTTCTCGATGACGAGGTCCTCAATCTCGCCAACCGTCTCGTTCTGCTTGTTGTAGAGGTTCTTGCCCACGAGCTTCGAGGAGGTCACCTCGGCTGGCTTGGCAGTGACGAACCGGATCTTGACGGCCGCGGTATCAGCCATCGTCATGCCTCCTGCACCGTTAGAGCCCGCGCTGGCACTGCTCGGGGCCGCCGGCATCGCGGCTCCCGGCGGAGTTTTCATCGGCGCTGTCTGCGTGTTCGACGGTTGGGCCTGCTTATCCTGGGCGAATGCGGGAGCCGCGAGTATAGCACTGGCGGCGAGGGTGCTGATAATGATGATCTTCATGGTGCTGCCGTGACTTTCCTGTGGAGGGATCAATACTGGCAGGGAGAGGGAGGACTTTCTGTTAGTTAGGCCCATTCGATGGGGGAACCCGCACCGCATCCGCGACGGGGCGTCACCTGTTGATGCTCGCCTCAGTAGCCGCAGCCGTAGTACGGCCGGCTCAGGCCGTAGCCGAAGCGGTAGTCGACCGGGGCGTAGGAGTAACCGTAGCCGTATGATGGACCGTAGTAGGCAGGCCTGATGGCCGCTGCGGCTAAGCCGAGGCCCAGGCCGGCAGCGAGATTGAACCCGCGATAGCCGCGGCGGTAGGCGTAGCGGCCGTAGTGGCGCCCATAGCCGTAACGCGCCGGTCCGAAGCCGATGCCTCGATAGCCACGGTAATGGTGCCGGAAGCCCACGGTGCGGAAATTGCGGAAGCCGTGTTGGTCACCCCGGAAGCCATGGAAGCCGGCGTGGTGCCCAGCGAAGCCGGGTCCCCAGCCGAAGGGCCGCGCCTCGCTTGTCGGCGAGAACAGGACGATGCCGGATACCGCTGTGAGGGCGACTGCAATGGGTTTCATCATCTCGACTCCATGGTTGCCGTGAATGAGCGGCGTGCGGCGCGAGGAACGACCGCAGGGCGCCCTCAACTGTTTGAATGGCCGATACAGGGCCCAAATTGCAGGCGCTCGCGAGGGCGTGCCGTGTGGGATGGATCCGCATCAGCGGCGGCCCGCTCACCGCTGTCACCGTCTTGGACCGGATGAACTGCTAGACTCATCCAGCAGTCCCTATCCCGCTCGATGGATGATCTGGGTCGCGAGGCACCGTGCAGCAGTCGGAGAAAACCGCACGCGTGTCAGGGAAACCCTGGCACCGCACAGGCGCGCCCTCGTGATGGCTGTGGCGCAGCGGCTGCCGTTTCTTAAGTCGTCAAGCAGGATCTCAGAACCTTCGCTCAGCGCTCGCGGCGATGCCCAGAACCTACGCAGCAGTGAGGGTCGAGGACGGCGCCCACATACAGGCAGCCGGCAGGCACCTCGACGCGACCGCGCAGACCTTCCCTGCGGCGGTCGGACCGACAAGGAGCGGCATGAGAGCATAGCATTGGCCAGGACGGCACGGCTCGCGCGTGCATGGCGCGGTCGGCGGGAAAATCGCCTAGGAGCGCGGGTAATTGCCGATCACCTGATGGCCGTCGCCCATGCGCGCCGTGTTCATGGTCGATGTTCGACCTCCGGCACGCCCAACTTCGCTGTCCACAGCTGCTATGATCGCTGTCCTGAGTGAAACGTCATTTGAGACCAGTTCTGTCGCTTTCTGACCGACGAGATAACACTTTGCCCATTATGTACGTACCGAGAAAACTTCTGCGGAGCGCCTCCTGGCTTGCAGACGCGAACTTCGCAAGCTGGTACACGATCGGCTCCGGTTGGTCCGGATCGAGGACTCCATTTGCGGCGATGACCTCTTCTGCCGGGTTGAGCTGCGTCGGCTCCAGTGGGACGAGCGTTCTTGCCCCCGCAGTGCGCAGACGGTCGATGGCCGGGATGAGGGAGCCCGCGCCCAGTTCCGCGCGCGCGACTTCGTCCGAGGTCACGCCTAGATGCTCAGCCAATAGGCGATGCCGGACCGAGCGGATCTGAGAGACGAGCACATCGTCCGCAGCTTGACCGTGAGCGTCTAAAGCGAGATCGCATTCGGTGTCGAGCCCCATCGAGCGGTTGTTCATGTTCGCGGAGCCAATCTTCAGGAAGCGGTCGTCGACAATCATGAGCTTGGCGTGAACGTAGATGGGGGTACCGCCGGCCGCGACGGGGTGGTAGATCCCGAAGCGGTCTCCACCGTTGATGTCCCCCAGCAGATCGATGATCCGGGCGCGGGCTGATCCCATGACTTTGTCCTCCAGCCAGCCTTCGGTGGACAGGGGATTGACCACGATCACCTCCGGGCCACTCGTCTCACCGAGGCGCTGCGCTAAGGCTTCGGCAATACGGTGGGACGCCAAGTACTGGCTTTCCACATAGATGAAACGGCGTGCTCCTGAGATCGCTGCAAGGGTCAGYGCCTCGATCTCGCGCACCTCTGGTTGACCGTCTTGTTTTGGCTGGGTGCGGGCAATGCCGATGGTCACGTCGTGGAAGGTGGCCTGAAGCGTTCTAGGCCAGATCGTGTGCTGTTCGGTAAGCGACGGCAATCTCTCGCCGGTCGCGCTCTCCCAGCGCTCACGGGCAAGTTCAGCCAAGGCTTGCGCCGCCTCGCCGTCTACCGCCGCCGTCGCATCGTGCCATGGTGACTGCGCGAACCCCCAGGGGCTGTTGCGGCGCAGGTCTTCGTCACGGTGTTCGGGCGTGTCCCACCGGCCGACGGTGAGGTCGATGCCACCGCAGAAGGCGATGGTGTCGTCGATCACGGCAATCTTCTGGTGATGGCATGCGCCAAGCGGATGCGTGCTGTCGAGCCGCAGGCGGACACGCTTGCTCGTCATCCAGTTGAGAATGAACAGAGGAGTCGCGCCGCGCCCGAGCGTCTGCAGAACGCCAAGGTCCCACTTGAGCACATGTACCTGCAATTCCGGGCGGCGCTGTACGAGCGTGCTGATGAACGAACCGAGCTTGTCTGGCCAGGCACCGGGCTCGCCTTCAGGATCGAGCCGCACGCGGGTGTCGAAATCCCACCCGATCAGCATGACCCGCTGGCGAGCACGCACCATGGCCGCCTTGAGCTGAGCGAAGTAATCGGCAGCGTCCACAATCAGAGCGAAGCGATCCGCATGGACGCGGCGCCAGCACGTGCATCTCGACTGAAGAAAGCTCGCGGTGGAAATCTGCTCGATCACCAATTCTCAAGCCAATTGTAGGTCCCAATGCGCGCCTAGACAGAACAGCCGGGGGGACTGTCCTGCCGCAATGCGCCTGCTTTCGGAGATGATGACATGAAAACTGCCAGGCCTCGATGGCCACCACGCCTCATGCAAAGGACGAAATATTCGATGCGTTACGCGCAGCGGCACTGGAGACAGCCAAGAGCGGAAGCAGTCTGCCTGCGCCCACGTTGCCCCGTTGCGATCATTTGTCTGTAGCTGGAGCGAATTGGGAATGACGATGCGGCACGCACCCGAACGCCGCAATTGGCTACGACGGCGAGGCGGCAGCACAAATGTTCACAGAGCGGCATCGTTGAAGCGATCCGGATCGACCTTCAGTCCGGCCGAGTCCGCTTGATGGTCGGTCACGAAAGGCAAGCCGTAGTAGCTCAGGCCTGGATCCCATGGTCCCTGGGTTCCGAGGAACGGAAAGGCTATCGTTCGTCCACCCGAAGCTGCGTCCCGGCTCACGAGCACGGCCCTCAGCTGGCCATCCTGCGTAAAGATGGCGTCGGTCACGATCCCATAGCCATAGCCAGTCTGCAACCGGGCATAGTCGCCGAGGATCTCGCTCAGTCGGAACTCGCGCGGCAGCGTGTCGACGCTCTCGCTTCCCGGGAAGAGCCCAAAGCGATGAAGATCTCGACTCGGCGGATCAATCACGACGCCGGACCTGTAGGGCGTCAAGTCGACGTCCTTCCAGCGAATCCGGTAGATGGCCTGCGGCACATACTCCGTCCCACTGTTCTCAATGACCAATGCCGCCGCTTGTCCGTTTGCATCGACAAGAATATCGCGCACCGTCCCGATCTGCTGATCAGCATGTCGATCCATGACCGGCTGCCCGAAGAGCAGCCGCGCCCGCCATCCTTTGTAGATCAGACCCGGATCGAGCGGATTGGTTTGGGTATCTGCCCGCTGCCGGGTCACAGGTGGGGCCGCGACCCTGGCTTGATTTTGCGCTAATCCATCACCGACAGCGAAGCCATAGAGCCCGAGAGCGCATGTCGCAACTTTGGCCAATTCTTTGTATCGCATACGAAAACCTTGCCACGCAGGCCACGGGAAGCCCAAAGTACTTTAGCATTCCAAAGCGGAGATCGCAGAATACGTTCCGTCAGATCCGGCGAAAATTGGTGCGCTAACGAACATAAAGTTTTATTATTGGCAGCGATGCCGCTATAGCACTTCAAACCCTGTTCCACTCGGACAGTTCTAGAGCCGGTCCCGGGCGGCTTGCGACGAGTTATCGGGTGGCGCGTTGACGGGGGAAGGAGCAATCCGAAGCCCTCACCTCTGCCCGTCGACTTACGCGAGCGTGTCGTTGCCGCCGTGGCGGCGGGTGTCTCATGCCATCGCGCCGCAGCCCGCTTCGGGGTCAGCGTGTCGAGGCCAGCCGCTGGTCGCAGCGCTCCCACCAAAAGGGCCAACTCGCCTCCAAGCCGATGGGCGGCGATCACACCTCGAAGCGCATCGAGGCGCATGCCGAGTTGATCCTGGCCGCCTCCGAGCAGGAGCCGCGCCTGTTCCTGCGCGAGTTGCGCAACCGGTTGGCTGAGCAGGGCGTGCCGACCAGCACGAGCGGCCTGTCGCGTTTCTTTGCCCGCCACGGGATCAGCTGGAAAAAGGGGTGCCGCTCGCAGCTGAGCAGGAGCGTGCGGACGTAAGAGCGGCGCGCGAGGCGTGGTTTGAGGCCCAGCCCGAGCTCGATCCGGACCGGCTGGTGTTCCTGGACGAGACGGCGGCTGCCACCAACATGGCGCGGCGCTCCGGCTGGGCCCCACGCGGCGAGCGCTGCCGGCTTGCAGCTCCGTTGGGCCACGACAAAACACGACCATCACTGCCGCCCTGCGCACCCGCGGGCTGTGCGGGACCGCGCTGCTGGACGGCCCCACGAACGGCACGCGCTTTTGCAGCTATGTCACCGACACCTCGGTCCCGGTGCTGCAGCCGGGCGACATCGTCGTCATGGACAACCTGCCTGCCCACAAGGTCGCTGGCGTGCAGGATGCGATCGAGGCCGCAGGAGCGCGGCTGCTCGACCTTCCGTCCTACAGCCCTGATTTCAACCCGATCAGGGGATGCCCCAATCGACTGGTCGATTGGGGCATCCCCTCAGCAGGTCTTCGCGAAGCTGAAGGATCTGCTACGCACCGCGGCAGCCCGCACGATCCCGGATCTGTGGGCGGCGATCCGCCAGGCCTTCACGCGCTTCACTCCGCAGGAGTGCCGCAACGACCTCGCCGCAGCCGGCTACGAGAACGACTTGGTCGTCGCTACCTGACCGGGAACAGCTCTAGGGGCCAGCCGTAAGCCCCTAACCGCTCGGATCTCCTGCGTAGCCAGCAAGCGTAAGCACGGGTTCAGGCACGGCCACGGGGTTCGAGCGCGAGCCAGGTCGCAACGCTAGGTCCGTCAGACGCAATCGGCCGCACGGCACCATAGGCTGCCTTTCCGCCACGAGAATGTCATGGCCCAGCAATCGTGGCTGTCAGGTTTTATGACTGCCTGGGTCAGGTTTTCTCTGACAGACTCGCCGTCAGGCCTGAGTGGGATCAGTCCAGCCGCTGCGCGATGATGATAGGAGATGTCCCCCTTCCATCGTCCGCGTCCGGCCCCGCCCACCGTTCCGAGCCAGGATTCACATGATGACCGATGCGCGTCGCGCTGAGATCGACCCGGATGAGTTCCCGATGAATCCGTCACGGCCCCCGCGGGTCGGAACCGGATCTCCGCGCCCCCCGGCCGGACTCCGCGAGGGAGCAAGGCCCCGCAACACCCTGCTCGCCTCTCTACCCGACCGTGACTTCGCTGCGATCCGGCATCAACTGGAGCGGGTAGCACTTCGACGGCGGCAGGTGCTGCACGAGCGCAACGCTGCGGCCGCGTACGTGTACTTCATCGAGCGCGGGACGGTCTCCCTTCTCCGCCGCAGGGCCGGACTCGACAGCCTGGAGGTGGGCACGCTCGGCCGCGACCACCTTGTCGGCGTGTCCGCGGTACTCGGGACCGCTCGCGCGCCGCACCGCTGCGTTGTCCAGGTGCCAGGCGAGGCGTTGCGCATCCGAACAGAGGATCTTCGGTGCGCGATGGGCGGTCACTCGGACCTGCGCTCGCTCCTCTTGGCACACGTGCAAGCACTCTTGATCCAGAGCGAGCAACTCGTGGTTTGTCAAACCGACCATAGCCTGAACGAGCGCCTTGCCAACTCGCTTCTGCTGACGCTCGGGCACCTGGACGGCGACGAGGTTCCCCTCACGCATAGCTCGCTAAGTCGTACACTCGGGGTGCGCCGGGCCGGTGTGACGACGGCGCTGGGCGAGATGGAATCCGCCGGGCTCATACGACGCGGCCGCGGCTGGATCAGGGTGCTCGATCGCCCGCAGTTGGAGCATGCTGCCTGCGAGTGCCACCGGATCATCCGGACGGAGCGCAAGCTCGTGCTCTGCCGGAGCGAAGAGGAACCGTGCAGCGCGCGGAGGCTCGGTGTGGCCCGGTCCGCGCCGGCGCCGCAGCCGACCACCGCGCTCCGGCGCTCTAAAGTCGCGATGCTCGGCCATGCATATGCTCGCTGAGATCAGACACCCCAAGGCGAGATTGCGGAGTTGGAGGCCGTTTCGCCATAGACGTGGCTAAGCATGGGTGACAGGGTCCGGAACGGCTGGCTTGTCCTGATCGCGGTCCCGCTCGTGATGCTGGCCTTGCGGGCGTCCTACGCCGTGACGATGCCGATCGCGGTCGCGGCCGTGGTCATCGCGGCGGTCTGGCCTGTCAAGGTGTGGCTCCGCCGCGTGCTGCCGGAACGCGTCAGCAGCCTCGTCACGATCGTGGTGCTGCTCGTCATCACGCTGGGGTTCATCGCGGCCGTCTACTTCTCGGCCGCCCAAGTCGTGCGGGCGTTCGCGCAGCATTGGGCGGAGTTCGAGAACGCCTACGAATCCGCCACGGCCTGGGCCGACCATTGGGGCCTACCGCTCGGCGGCAAGGAAGGCTACGCCCGCCTCATCGCTGTCGGGCAAGACTTGCTGGGCAACGCCTATACGATCTCGGTCTACCTCGCCTTCATCGCTCTTCTGGTCGTCCTCGGGCTGCCCGAAATTCCCACTCTGCGGCGAAAGCTTCAAGAGGCGTTCGGGACCGATAAGCGGAGCGAGGTGACACAGACCACGGATGAGATTGCCAGTAAGATCCGCGACTATCTCGCCACCACGACGTTGACCAGCCTTATCACGGGCGTGGCCTCGGCCCTGTGGGCACTCGCAATGGGGCTCGACCTGGCCCTGGTCTGGGGCACGCTGAACTTCCTGCTGAACTACATCCCCGTCGTCGGCAATCTCGTTGGCATCATCCCCCCAAGCCTCTACGCGATGGTTCAGTTTCCAGATTCGGTCCTGCCGATCGTCATCCTCGCCGGCTTCGGCGCAATCCAGACCACGATCAGCAATGTCATATATCCCATTCTGCAGGGACGCAGCCTTTCGCTCTCGCCCGTGGCTGTCGTCGTGGCCCTCTCGGTCTGGGGCTGGGTCTGGGGCATCGCAGGCATGCTGGTTGCGATCCCGTTGACGGTGGCGATCCTCATCGTCTGCGCGCACTTCCCCAGCACCCGCTGGATCGCGATATTGCTCTCAGGCTCGCGATGAGGACGGGCGCGCGGGGTTCAATGGCCATGATCTTCGTGGCGAGGGGCAGCGACGTCAGAGTGGTCGCCGGAACGCGATAGCCCGCGCCCCAGTTCGCCCGGGCCAGCCGCCGCAGATCATCGGCACTGAAGTCCTCTCGCACCGGCACAGCCGCGGACATGGTAATTCTTCTATCCGCCTCATCGAATCGCAACTGCCGCGCTGGGAATACCCCGTGGGTCTTCATGATCGCCAGTTGGTATGGGGCAAATCGATCGAACGTCCGAACCCCGATACGGATAGCTGACGTGAACTTGGTACACTAGCGAGCCATCTTTGCAGAATCGGAACGCCATTGCTGGAACGCAGGCACCTGCACATCGTTCGACAATCACTTTTAGCAACTTGAACGTATAGCTTCGACATGCAGGTATTCTAGCTCTTGCTCTCCTGACGGGCGCCCTGGCTGGCTTTATCGCTCCTGCGCAAGCAGCCAACAAGGATTGTGCGAGCAAGATGAAGAGGGTGGATGCGATGATTTCAGCCAACCAGTACGCAGTCAAAGCCGCGATGGCGATAGCCGAGTTGAGAATTTCCGAGGAGAAGTCCGCGAAAAAGGACGAGCAAAACTGCATGATACATGCCGGCAATGCTGACAGGGCAATAAAATAAACTGAAATTCTATCGTGTTTCTATGATTCGATCAGCTGCTGCGGCCTTTTCCTGCCACAATAGCTGTGGCGGAGTCGCTCGAAGCGAGGAAGCCGACGCAAAGCATCGCGATGTGTGAGCGTCGGCCCGAAGGTTCTTTGATGTAGAGGTTTTCATGCGTTTGACACCGTTCGCCGTGGCGACCTTGGCCGCACTAAGCTTCGCAGGCACAGCCAATGCGCAGATGCCTGCTCACCCCGACGTTGCGAGGCCTTCAGGGCCGGTGGTCGCGCCGACCACTGGCACCACTGGCAACGACCGGAACTTGGCGATAGCGCCGGTACCAACCGGCGCATCCACGATCCATACGGATTCGGCGGCAGCCGGCAATGCAGCCCAGCCAGCACGCAGGGTGCCTCAGGGCAGCGGTGGTCGCTGAAGCTCCGCAGCCAAAGAACAAGGCCGGCTTCAATCAGCCCTTAGCTGTCCTAAAATAGTTTCGTACTTTAAAATTGGAGTCCCGCAGCATGGTGCGGTGGAATTGGGCGTTTTAGCGGCTGCTTCGGCGGGACGCACCGCGCGACCACGACAGCGGATAGATTTCGCGGGCGCCAGGAAGGCGAGATCGAGTGCTTGTCTTCTCGCCCCACCCATGCCAGGGCGCCGGAAAAATATCTCGGCTTTGCCAGGCCCACCACCACTGGAAGTGGGGAACATCATGAAGGTTCTCAAGCGTGCCCTACCACTTGGTCGGCGCCTTCGTACTGGCAGTCGGTCCGGCGTGGGCCGTTACCGTCGCCAGTCAATTCATGCAAGGGCAGATCCTGACTGTCGACCGGATCGAGAAGCAGAGCGAACATAAGATTGCGGCCGGAGACGCATTTCAGGTCGAGTGCCCGGACAGCTGTGTGCTGCGTACGCGTAGTGGGCCGGCGGGCTACGGCCGTATGGCAAAGGGCAGCGACAAGTTGGTGATCAGCCCGGAGGGCATGTTGGAATATGTCGACGAGGGCTTGGCGACCGGCTCCGTGCGAGCGACGCCTACCGGCAAATCTCAGAAGGGAGTTGCGCGGGAGAAGTAGGGTGATCCAGGTGTCGCTCAGCGACGCTGAGCCCGGCTTAGCACTCAACCCAACTGTGCGACTTACGCCCTGTGTGCCCAGGATCAGATGCGGACAGTGCATACGAAATCCGGTCAGCTCGCGGACTGAGCCGTATGGTCAACAGGACTGTTCGGACGATGCTCTCGGGCGTTGCATGATCTGGTACAGCCCATTCAAGATGATGCGGCTGGCGGACTGAGTTCGGTTCCTCGGAACCTTGCGCGCTCCGCTGACGGCGGCTGACCTGCGGCAGCCTTCGTTAGAGAAACCGAGTGGGGCAAAATGTCTTCGCGACAAGGCCCCGAACGGACCGCTCCACGCTCAACACGGAAATGAATCTCACGATGAAACCGCAAGACGAGCGCGCAACCCGTGTTCAGGTGCTCCGAGACAAGCTTGACGAGGCGATCCCCTATGATCTCCGGCCTCTGTGGCGGGAGTTTCTGGTGGCCTTGGATGCCGAGGCCGAGGCGATTGAAAACTGCGAAGCGTGTGCAGGCGATCAAGAGCGCGCGCCAGCGGCTGACGAGGCGAGACAGGACGCGCGTGCCTCCGCGCGTGGGACGTGATGCGGGCGAGCGACACTCGCACGTCGCTCGACCGTTCAGCGGGAAGTTGCGGCCCCCGCGCTCACTGCGTCGAGACCGTCTTCGGTAGACCGACCTGTACGGATGGCGCGCTCTCTGCCGCAGCCGACCGATACGAGGAGTGAGGTCATGAGCAGCGATACAGAGCTTCGCGGTGTCGTTGCCAACCGGTTGAGAGACATCGTCACGCAGGCCGGTCGCGATTGCCTGAACCGCGGCTTGGGGCCGGATGCAGCCCTGATCTTTCGCCTGAGGACCTACGAGCGTACGGCTCGGCAGGCCGACTTGGAACGTCAGACGATCCAACTGATTGCGTCCGGTCGACGCCTCTTAGGCGACCGTCGCGATATGACCGCGAGTCACCACGTACTCGGTCCGGCTACCCTGCGCCCTGCAGTAATTACGGTCGCATCACGATAGGACCGCGAGATTCACTTTATACGCGTTGAAGCGGTCGACTCGGAGCCGATGGCGTGAAGCGCGAATCCTACCCGGGCGCCCGTCTGCTGATCTCGTTGGCCCTCGCGGCGGCTATCCCCATCCTCCTCTTCAGCGGCTGGGTCGCCTACGTCACGGCGGAACAGGGCCGCGCTGCTGCCCGGCACGCCGCTCTGGAAGGCACCGCGCGCGTGGCCGACCGGGTTTCGGCGGACCTGGCCGCACAGGTGCAGATCCTGGATGTGCTGGCTGCCTCGCCGGCTCTCGACAGCCCACGCCTGGAACCATTCTACCAGGAGGCGCGGCGGCTCAAGGCCAGCCGTCCTTTATGGGAGACGGTCGAGTTGGCGGATGCGTCCGGCAATCAGGTCGTGAACCTGCTTCGCCCCTTGGGCAGCGCGCTCGGCCCCACAGCCGACCGCGACAGTTTCGACGAGGTCCTCCGACTCAAGCGAGGGGTTGTTGGCGGCATCGGCCCGGTCGGAATCCTTTCGGGGAAACGGCTCGTCTCGTTGCGGGTCCCCGTCATCCGCGACGGGCAACTCCGGTACGTCCTCACGGTCGCGCTCGCGACCAACGCGGTCAGCTCGATCCTGAGGGATGCAGGTGCCCCAACCGGATGGGTGGGCGAGATCGTCGACAGACGCGGAAACATCATCGCGCGCACCTCTGCCGAGGCGCTGGAGCTTGGCCGACCCGCGAGCCCGACTCTGCGGACGGCCATCGCCCGCGCGCCGGAGGGGTTTTACACGGGCCCTACGCTGGAGGGCAGCGATGTGGAGACTGTCTATCGGACTCTGCCCGACACGAGCGGTTGGTCGGTGCATTTCGGCGTGCCGAGCGCGGCGCTGAACGCGCCCGTATCCCGGTCGTTCTACGTCCTCGTGACCGGCGGCTTGGCGAGCCTCACTCTCGCGGCCGGACTGGCGGCCCTGACGGCGCGCGACATCGCGCAGCGACGGCGCGATGAAGAGACCCGGATGATGCTGGCGTTGCGGGTGAGCGAAGAGCGGGGAGCGCTGGCCGTGGAGGCTGCGGAACTCGGCACGGTGTGCTGGGATCTCGCTCGTCGGAAGGTAACCGGGTCGGAGCGCACGCGGGTTCTACTCGGCTTTCCTCGCGCTCCGGTGGAGACCGGCGAAGCGCATTGGTCGTTCGCGGCCTTTCTCGAGGCCGTCCACCCAGAAGACCGGGAGCGTCTGGAGCAAGCGCTGCGACGCTGCGTGACGGAGGATTCGCAACTCGACATCGAGTTCCGCTCCGTCCGGCCGAACGGCGGCGCGCGCTGGCGGCGGACGACGGGCCGTACTCCGTGTTTCCACGACGGTGATCGGCCGAGGGTAATCTACGGCGTTATCGCAGACGTCGAGCCGCGCAAACGGGCTGAGGCCGAACGGACGGACCTGCTGCGGCGCCTCTCGGATGCCCAGGAGAACGAGCAGCGCCGCATCGCGCGCGAACTCCATGACCAAGTGGGCCAGACGGTCACCGGGCTGTCGCTGGGCCTGAAGAGCCTAGAGACGCGGCTCGGAAGTGCGGCGACGGAACCTGACGCGGTGAACCAGGTGCGGTGGCTGCAGGCGCTTGCTGCCGAGATTGGGCGCGACATTCATCGCGCGGCACTCGACCTTCGGCCGACCGCGCTCGACGACCTCGGGCTTCAGAAGGCGCTCGCCGCTTACGCGGAGGAGTGGCGCCACCGCCACGGCATTGATCTAGACTTTCAAGTGCTGGGCAGCGAGGCGCGTCTTGCTGCGGATGTGGAGACGGCTGCCTATCGCATCGTCCAGGAGGCCCTGACCAATATCCTGAAGCATGCCCGCGCCCGCGGCGTCAGCCTCGTGCTGGATCGCCGCGCCGACGGGCTGCGAGTGATCGTCGAGGACGACGGCGCAGGCTTCGATCCGGAAGCGGTCAACGGTTCCAAAACCTGCGGCTCTGCCGCTGACGGCAAAATCGGGCGCCGCCTTGGCCTGTCCGGCATCCGGGAGCGCCTCGCCCTGCTGGGGGGCACGCTGGCGGTCGAATCGGCACCCGGATCGGGCACGACCCTGTTCGCCGAAATTCCGTTGCCCCCGAAGGAGCCGAGCCGTGAACCCGATCCGCGTCGCAGTTGCCGACGACCATCCCATCGTGCTGGCGGGCATCAAGGCCCTGCTCCAGGCCGCGCCCGATATCACGCTCGTCGGCGAGGCGACGACCGGGACAGCAGCACTCGACACGATCTGTCAGACCTCGCCAGACGTCGCGGTCATCGACATCTCGATGCCTGACCTCAACGGCATAGACCTGGCGCGTCACCTCGCCGAGCGCTGCCCGCAGGTCCGGCTTCTGGCCCTCACCGTTCACGAGGACCGAGCCTACGTTCAGCCCTTGCTGCAGACCGGAGCGCGAGGCTACCTGCTCAAGCGGTCGGCGGCGGAAGATCTCCTGCGAGCCGTGAGAGCGATTGCGGAAGGCGGCATCTACCTCGACCCGGCCGTTGCCGGCAAAGCCCTGCCGGGTGCGAGCCGGCCGGCGACCGAGCCCGGTGCTGAGGAGGCGCTGAGCCCCCGCGAGGAGGAGGTGCTGCGGCTTACCGCCCAGGGCTTCAGCAACAAGGAGATCGCGGCGCGCCTCGGCGTCAGCGTGAAGACGGCCGAGACCCATAAGGCTCGCGCGACGGAGAAGCTCGGCCTGCGCACCCGGGCGGACATCGTCCGCCACGGCGCCTCGCATGGTTGGCTCGACGAGCTCGCGCGTCGTTAGGAGCGGCACAGAACATCGCTGCCCTTATCCATGACCAGAGCGCAGCGCGGCTCGTGTCAACGCCTCAGCCTCATCCGCGTGGCGGTGCGATACTGGGTGAGCAGAGAGCGAGCCGCTTTCCGCAGCGCTCAGCTCCGCCCCAACCAGCACAGCCACGGTTGTGAGCCAGAGCCAGACCATGAAGCCGATGACCGCAGTAAGGGAGCCGTAGATGGCGGTGAAGCGCTCGGCGTGCGCGGCGTAACAGGACAACAGGAGCGAGCCTGCGATCCAGAGCACGGCTGCCGCGAGGCCGCTCAGGAGGGCGACACGCCACGGCTTCGCATCTCGCGGCGCGGCACTACGATAGACGCCCGCGAGCAGCAAGGTTACGACCAACAGAAGCGCTGGCCAACGGAGCAGTCCGAGCGTGCGAGCTTGATCCGGCGCAAGGCCCACGGCACCGAACACAGCCGGAAGGACAAGGATCACGCCGATCGAGAACACCAGAAACGCGATTGCGCCGAAGGTGCAGGCGAGGGTGACCAGCGTGAACGCGATGAACCGGCGTGCCTCCTTGCGCCCATAGATCCGGTCCAGGGCTCGGAAGAATGCCTTGGTCCCCTTGTTGGCTGCCCAGATCAGCGCGACGAAGCCCAGGTAGGATGCGGGGGCATGAAGTCCCAGTTCAAGCCCCGTCCCTGAGGCGAAGCGGTCGATCTGCCGCGCTAACAAATCCACGGCCTCGGCCGGAAGGACGGCAGAGAGGGTGGAGAGGAGCATGTCCGCCCGCCCGGCCGCCGCAACGAAATCCAAGATCGAGGTGATGGCGGCGAGACCGGGGAACGCCGCGAGGAGGAGAAAGAATGCGACCCCCGCGGCGGCCGTGACGATCTCGTGCTCCGCGACAGCACGTGTCAAGCGACGGGTGGCCGCGACCCAACGCCGGGGGATCGAGATCCGGTCGTTTGAGCCGTCGTGCGGTGGATCCGACTCGCTCACCTCCACAGATGCGTCTCCCGATTAGGCCCAGCTTGCTGCCGGACGAGGACCGCCGAGCCTTCGGGCCCGACGGTCGCAGTCAGGTCAGCCGTGGTACACCGAGAACTCGGCCTGCCGGTTTCGGTCGGCATCGCGGTATCCGCGGGCGTTCCGGTCGAACTCCGGGATCGCCTTGATCTGATCGTCCGTCAGGCCCGATACGGTCAGCCGGCCGTCACGCACCTTGACGCGATCGAAGGGCAGCAGGACCTGTTTCTCGCCCAGGCCTAGGAACCCGCCGTGGCCGATGACGACGTACATCTTGTCGTCCGCCCCCACCAGGACGCGTTCGATGTCGCCGAGTTGCTGGCCCTGAACGTTGTAGATGTCCTTCCGGAGCAGATTCGAGACCTGGAAGCTGCGCGTCGTGGCGTTGCCAGTCGTCCCGGTGATCGCGGCCGCATCGACGTTCGGCGCCGGCGCCACCGCGGTGACCGTCAGGGGTGCCAGCGCCGATGCCTCGACCTCGGTGTACTTGCCGGCCTTCGCGTCGTAGCCCGGCATCGCCTTGATTTGCTCATCCGTGAGGCCGACGATCATCAGGCGCCCGTCGTGCATCATGAGGCGGTCGATCGGCAGCACGATTTCCTTCTCGCCCAAGCCGAAGGCGCCGCCGTGGCCCACGACCGCGTAGAGTTTCTTGTCCTCGCCGCGCACGAGGCGCTCGACATCGCCGACCTGTTGGCCGCGCCCGTTCATGACGTCCATGTCGGTGAACTCGGAGGCGGAGACCTGACGCACCTGCCGCTGCGGTGCGTCCGTGTTCGCCTGGTGCTGTGTCATCGGCTCGATACGGACCTGCGGCTGACCCTGCGCGCGGTTCACGACGACCTTAGGCTCCGCGCTCTCGTAGTGGATCACGGGCTGCTGATTGGCACGCTGCACCTGCACCTGAGGCTGCGCCGATTGCACGACCTGAACCTGCGGCTGCCCGCGCGCGACGTTCACGTCCGGCTGCGGCATGCGGATGGTGATCTCAGGCTGCGGAATGGTGACACTGACGACCGGCTGCGGCTGGCGTACCGTAATCTCCGGCCTCTGCTGCTGCACCGTCACGCTCGGCGTGCCTGGCTGGACCAAGATGTCGGCACCGTCTGCTGTGCGTTGGCCCGTGCTCGGTACTTTGACAACAGCGAGGAGCGCCGCGGGCAGCGTGATGCCCGCCTGCTGGATGCGCATGGCACCGTCGCGGCAGGCCACGATATTGTTATCGCGCTGGTACGCCTTGGCTTGGTCGGCCGAGACCGGCGAGGCCGGCTTGGCGTCGCCGCGCCGCTCCAGGAAGCTTACGAGGTCGCGGCAGAGGTCAACTTGGCTCGCGCCCGGCGCAGGCGGGTTCGTCTGCGCAAGCACTGTTCCGGGGCTGACGGTGAAGAACAGTACAGTGGCCACTGACCCAAGACGAGAGGATGTCATGCTTCTTCTCCATTTTGCTTTGTGCGACGCGGGGCTGACCACGCGCTCAGTCGACCAAGCTGTCTGGCAGACCATGGTTCGGGTTTGTGTCCACCGCTGTACCGACTTTTTGCCCATCAAGGGCTGATCCCGCGGACACGTCGGGCAATGGTGTTGTCTTATGCGGGTATGAACCGCACCGGGTTTCCTAGAGACCCCACTTCTTGCGAGAATGGAGCCATGACGAAGCGAACCCCACCGTTTTCTCCTGAGGTCCGTGACCGTACGGTGCGAATAGTGCTGGAGCACCAAGGCGAGCACGACTCGTAAGTCAGGCGCGATCCGCTCGATCGCGGCCAAGACCGGATGCTCGGGCGAGACGCTGCGCAGCTGGGTGAGACAAGCCGAACGTGACCGGGGCGTGCGGGCCGGGCCGAGTACGGACGAGCGCGAGCGGATCAGGGCGCTGGAGCAGAAAGTTCGCGAGCTCCGGCAAGCCCATGAGATCCTGAGGCAGGCGTCAGCTTATTTTGCCCAGGCGGAGTTCGACCGCCGGTTCCGGTCATGATCGCCTTCATCGACGGGCATCGTCAGACCTACGGGGTCGAGCCGATCTGCAGGGTGTTGCCGATCGCCCCGTCGACGTTTCACGCCATGCCGCGCGGCGGGCCGATCCCGGCAAGCTGCCGGCCCGGCCCAAGCGGGACGCGGCACTGATGGCCGAGATCCGGCGCGTGCATGCGGCCAACTTCGGCGTCTACGGGGTCCGAAAAGATTGGCGGCAACTCGCCCGCGAGGGGTTTGTAGCCGCTCGGTGTACGGTCGCGCGGCTGATGCGGATGATGAGCTTGGCTGGCGTCGTCCGAAGGGCGCAGGATCCGCGCGATCGTTCCCGATCCGGCGGCGGTCTGCCTCCTCGACCGCGTCAACCGGCAGTTCAGGGCCGAGTGCCCGAACCGGCTATGGGTAGCGGATTTTACCTACGTCGCCACTTGGGCCGGCTTCGTCTACGCGGCCTTCATGATCGACGTCTTCGCCCGCCGGATCGTGGGCTGGCGTGTCTCACGCTCGGCCCGGGCGGACTTCGTGCTTGATGCTCTGGAGCAGGCCCTGCACGATCGCCGCCCCTTCGCCGGCAGCGGCCTCGTGTTTTACTCCGACCGCGGATCACAAGACGTGAGCATCCGCTACGCCGAGCGCCTCGCCGAGGCGGGCATCGAGCGAGCCCTCTGTCGGCAGTGTTGGCGATAGCTACGATAACGCTCTTGTCGAGACGGCGATCGGCGCGGACCGTGGCGAGGCCGGCTCGTATAGAGCAGCATCCAGCCGTAGACGGGTGATCGCCGTGATGCGGGCGCGGCGCATCGCGTCGAGGAACAGCAAGGCCGAGAAGCCGCTGTCGCCCACCACGACGAGGTCGCGCCCCGGCAGCCAGCGTCGGGCCTAGAGGGCCAGTTGGTCGCCGACGTTGAGCGACGGCTTGTGCCGACGGCCCCGTTCACGACAGGCGCACTCGGACGAAACCAGCGCGGTCAGAAACGGCAACGCTCAGACGCGCCTCGCCCACGGGATCGGGGCGAGCACCATCAGGTTCATCCAGCGTAGCCCGCTCGCCTTAACGAAGTGGCTGTCGGAGGAGCAAACTGGATCACGGTAGATGCCCTTGGCCGCAATCCGCTTGCCGCGACGGTGCTCGATCATGTCGTCCAGTCCCAGGACCACGGGGCCACGTCGCGCGAACGCATCGACGAGGAGCCCGAGCAAGATACGGCTGCCGGAGCGCGGGCACCACGCAGCGCGGTTGAGGATGCGGTGGACGTTCACGAACCGCCGCTCCTGCGCGCGGCCGATGATGCGCAGGACGCTCGTCACCGTGCGCCGCCCCGGCGTGAGGATCGCGCCGACCAGCAGGTTCTGGGCGTGTCGCCACGCGCGGTGGACGAACAGCGGCGCGAACGCCAGGGTGATCCCGGCGAAGCGGGTGGGCAGGGGCAGCATGGCGGTGTCTCTTGGAGGCGATGCCACCAGCCTATCCGTCACGCCCGCTTCGTCACCTCCGCCGACTCGACGCGCCGCAGATGGCCAAAGTCGAGCTTAGCGCGTCAGCGGCTGAGACGACGACCAACGCACATCGGCTGGCGCGAACGAGCGGCTTCGATCAACTCTTGGCAACCCGGGGCAGGTTGAATGGGTGCTCCCGACGCCAATGACGGCTGGATCTTTACACCGAGATCCGGAGAATCGTCATAAAGTTGGTACACTAGCGAGCCGTTTCGGCGGGTCTTAGCCAGCGAGACTGGAACGCGAGCATTTGCTCTCTGTTCAACGAACGGTCCAGCAACATGAACGGAGATCTCGGTCATGACAAACGTGTCGGCATTTGCTCTGACGGCGGCCCTCCTCGCATTCGGCGCCGTACCCTCGCAGGCAGCCGAGAGGAACTGCGCCAGCGAGATGAAGAGAGTGGACGCGATGATGCCGGCCAACCAAGACGCCGGCAAGGCCGCGATGGCTAGGGCCGAGCTGAAGATCGCCTCGGAGAAGGCCGCGAAGAAGGATGAGCAGGGGTGCATGATGCACGTGGGAAACGCTGAGAAGTCGATCAAATAGTGACCTGGAATTGCCCGAGGCCGGATCAGATCTGAGGGTGTAATACTTTTATTGTTGAAAGCGCCTTAGTATCACCCTCAAGCAGCCGTGGTTAATCTGTTCCCTGAGGCTGCAGTTGCCCCTAGGCCTTCCCTTCCGGAGGAGTAGGATTGGCCCTAATCACCAACACAGGATGGCATTGCATGCGAAAGTTCGCACTTGTCTCGTCGACGGTTCTAAGCCTTGGCCTTCTCACAGCGGTTCCGGCCGAGGCGGGGCCATTCGGAGGCTACCACAGAGGTCATGCGCATTTTGGCGGCTACGGCTTTCGCCATGCCGGTTGGCGTGGCGGTTACGGTCATGGCGTCCGCTATGGCTATCGTACGATTGGCTGGCGCGGAGGGTACGGCTATCGCCACGTTGGATGGCGCGGCTATGGGTATGGCTACAGGCGGCGTGGCGTTGGCCTGGGCCTTCTCGCAGGAATTACCGGGCTGGCGGTTGGATCGGCGCTTGCGGCCAACAGCTATGGTTATGGCTACCCGGCCTACAGTTATCCAGCCTACAGCTACCCCGCTTACGGCGGGTATTCGTGGGGCGGCCCGGTCAATGTGGGTTACCGTTACCTGCCGTCCTACGGTTACGGCTACTACGGATACGGGTACTGAGCTTGAGGGGCCGTCGCGGGCGGCCCCCTTTTGTGCTGACCTTGTACGCCCGTCACTCCCGTGACGGTGCTCCAGTCGAGACCTCGTCGCAGCGCCGACCGCCTGACCCTGCGGAAACGCCGACAAAGCGTCATGCGACCCACCGAACCGGGGCGGATGGCAAATCGGCAGCGGGAGCTTCGCCGCCGCCGTTGAGACGCCGAGCCATCTCTCGCCCCGGCTTAAAGACGATATGGGACCTCTCCTCCACCAGGACGGTCGCGCCGGTACGCGGATTGCGCGCCCGTCGCAGCGCACGAGTCTTCGCGGACAAAATGCCGAAGCCCCGCAGTTCGACCCGGTCCCCGTCCGCGACAGCGCCCGCGATCCTGTTGGGGATCGCAGTCACGACAGCCTCGACCTTTCGCTCGTAGAGATTGGGGATTCTGCGCGGCGATGCGGGAAACAAGCTCAAGTTTCAGCATGACCACGCAGAAAACCGACGCGGGCGCGTTCTGCAACCCTCGTGCGGCCTTTCGCAATCTGCCGGGCATCGAGGAGATCCGGATCGCAAGCGGCGACGCTTTGACCACGATCCCGATCAGTGTGGCTGTTAAGTGAAGTGCTAACCCTTGAGGGGAGCGCGTGACGGCTCGCATCCGACCTGCCCTGCCTCATGGCTCAGTCAGGTCCCGTGACCGCTTCTGCGATGTCACGGGTGCGCCACGGCTTGAGAACGAAGGCCATGTCGTCCGGCAACTCCTCCGGGCCGAGATAGCCGGAGGTGAGCACCACCTTGAGATCGGGCCACCGACGCCGAGCGGCCTCAGCCACGATCTCGACCGGATCGAGCTTCCGAAGCCCGGCAACGTACAACGACCGGACGTCTCGTCGGTCGTCCGGAAATATGGTCCTGTAGCGCGTTCGGGCAGTAGCAAGGGGCTTTTCGTCAGCGAGCGCGGAAGGTCGCGGCTGACCCCTATGGCCACGTGTCCACGATCCGCTAACAGACCTCAGTGCCCGCCTTGATAATCATCGCTTAATCGCCGCAAATCTTGAACAAAATATCTCATAAATACCGTCTAAGACGAAGTATTTTTGGTCTTTTTAACAATATATTTATAATATCTGCCACGTATTCTACGGGAGCGTAACCCAATCATAGGGAGAAAAGTCTTGAACGAGAAAACACAAGAGGTCAGCTTCAACTTCACCGAGTTGGCTGCCGAAATCGTCTCAGCCTACGTCGCGAACAATCCCGTTCCGCCGGCCGAGCTGCCGGCTCTGATCAAGAGGGTTCACGAGGCGGTTTTCGGCCTGAGCGCCACAGGCAGTTCTGGGTCTGCGACCCCACACGTCGAGGTCGATAAGCCGAGCGCCGCCCAGATCCGCAAGTCGGTCCGGCATGAGGGGATCGTCAGCTTCATCGACGGCAAGAGCTACAAGACGCTCAAGCGCCATCTGAGCGCCAATGGTCTCGACCCGCATAGCTACCGGAAGCGCTACGGTCTGCCGGCTGACTACCCGATGATCGCTCCGAGCTACACCGAGCGGCGCTCCGCCATCGCCAAGGCCATTGGGCTGGGCCGGCCGGGTGCCATGGCCGAGCGCCAGAATGCCGGACGAAAGGCCTCTTGATCGCCGCGTTGCATGTAGTGCCCACAGCGTCGGACGACCGTAGGTTTGGACCATTCAGTGTGCCGACGTGACCGGCACCTTTCTGGTCCGCATCGTCCCCAAGGAGGTGGGCCGTGTGCTCCAGGACGCTCTCAGCCGCCTCGATGGTGGCCTGAACCTCTTAGATCTGACGATCAGCCGCGCGTCGTAGCCGATCGGCCTGCGCCGCCAACTCGCGTCCGCGCGCGATCACCGCCTCGGGATCGGCTGAGGCGAGGGCGTCGAGAACGAAATCGTCGAATTTGTTGACCATCCTTTCTCTCTCGTGCGTTGCACTCGAAGAGTTGAGTCCTGGTGCGTACAAGAGGCTATGCAGTGCAAGGCGAAGAGACTGCTGTCCTGGCGGTGGAAGACATTCCGGCTGTTCGCCATACCGCCGTTCAGATCCTGAAAAGCGTGGGTTATCGAGTATTTGACGTTTACAATGGGCTGGAGGCGCTCGAGCTCCTCCAAACCCATCCGGATATCCGGGTCCTGTTCACGGATGTGCGCATGCCTGAATGGACGGCTTGGTCGTGGACAGTCGGCGGCGGAAGGTTTCGGGGCGCACTTCGTCATGCTGCTGGCCGGCTTCGCCCTGGGGTATGCCATCGAAGTCTCCGAAGCAGGCATCGCCGCCCTGACGGCGTTCCTCGGAGGCGGGGTGATCCTCAACGTCCTCAAGGAGGAGGTGCCGAGCGAGCGTCATAGCCGGTTCTGGGCCTTCGCGGCGGGGGCAGCAGGGTACGCTGCGCTCCTCTTCGCGGTTTGAGTCGAACGAAGGCCGGGTGCGTGAACCAGTGCCATTGCACCGTCGACCGGATCGAGCGTCGGAGCTCGGAGCCCGGTCAGACCATCCATCCGGATGGGTGCGACACCTGCGCCGCCCCTGCACGGGACACGATTGCGTAAAGGACCGGGTGCTCCCCATGTCAGGTGCCGGCGTACCAGGCGTAGCCTTGGTCCTCCCAATAGCCGCCCTTGCCCTCGCCGATGTCGGCGAAGCTCTCCAAGACCTCAACGCGCATAACGTACTTGGCCTGCTTGTAGCCGAGGTTGCGCTCAACCCGCAGTCGCAGCGGGGCGCCGTTGGCGACGGGCAGCACCTTTCCGTTCAGCTCGTAGGCGAGGATGGTCTGGGGATGGAACGCGTCCACCAGATCGATGCTCTCGTAGTAGCGGACGGGCTCGGTCGCCGGCTCGGCATCCGCGGCCTGCTGTCCGCTGGAGTCCCGCTTGTCCTCACCCCCGCCCGCTTGCTTGGTCATCGCGGGATTAGCGTTGCCGCCGGACGGCGCCTCGTCCGTTCCGTCAGCGTCTTCGTCCTCACCCTGGTGCATGGTGTCGGCGCAGCGGAACACGACGTAGCGCGCCTCGGGCTTGAGCCTGGCCTGGTTCAGGAGTTCCGACAGCGGCACCCCGGTCCACCGGCCGATAGCGCTCCAGCCCTCGACGCAGTCGTGCCGGGTGATCTGGGTGCGTGACGAGAGCTTGCGCAACTCAGCCAGGGACAGCTTCAGCGGCGTCTCGACGAGGCCCAAGACCTCCAGGCGGTACTCGGTGAACTTGCGCTTCGCGAGGGCCTTGTAGGCCTTGTCAGGCGGATCCTAGGTGCCGTTCGGCTTAAACCACGGAGATGTCGGCCTCGGCGTACTCGGGCGCGAGCGTCCTCCCGGTCAGGAGGAGGCGCTGGACGAACAGGTTGGCGTCCTCGCCGGTCTTGAGCGTGCGCCGGAACCAGTCGGCCTCGCCCAGGCGGTCGCAGCCGCCGAGCATGGCGGTTCCGGCCACGGGGGTGGCGCCGAGCGGAAGGGAACGTCGGCTTGGCGGGAGGCTCAAGCGGAGAGGCAAGGGTGGGTTCGGGTGCTGTCTACGCGGCGGCCTCGTTTGCCATCGGCCCCCCGGACCGTCGGATCGCACGAGCAACTGCAACCGCGAGTTCACTCTGGCGAAACGGTTTGGAGAGACGCGGCCAATCCTCGGCATGCTCCTCCTCCGCTAGATCCGCGTAGCCGCTTGCCAGGAGCACAGGCAGAAGCGGGTAAGCCTCCCTCAGAAGGCAGATCAACTCCGAGCCGCTCATGCCTGGCATGGCATGGTCGGTGATCACGAGGTCGACCCCGCCGTCACGCGTCCGAAGCCATTCCAAAGCATGGACCCCCGATTCCGCCTCGACCACCGTATGGCCGAGATCTTCCAGCATCTCGGCAGTGCCCCCTCGCACCAACGCGTCGTCGTCGACCAGAACGATCATCAGGCGGTCTGTCGGGTGATCCACCTGGCCGGGGCCTGGCCCCTCCGGGGCAACGCCCAGGAGAGCATCGGGCTCTCGCCCCGACTTCGGTAGCCAGAGTCGAACCGTCGTCCCATGGCCGACTTGGCTCGACACCGTCATGGCRCCCCCTGACTGCGAGGCCAGTCCGTGGATCATGGACAGGCCAAGCCCCGTGCCTTTCCCGAGCCCCTTCGTCGTGAAGAACGGTTCGGTCGCTCGCGCGAGCGTGGCCTCGTCCATCCCGCTGCCGGTATCGGTGACCGTGATGCAGACGTACTCGCCCGGGACCAGCGCTGGCGGCTCGCTGGCCTGTCTCTCTTCGTGCACGACCTCCTGAGCGGCGATGGACAGGGTGCCACCTGCTGGCATGGCGTCTCGCGCGTTGACCGCCAGGTTCAGAAGGGCGAGTTCAAGCTGGTTCGCGTCGACCTCGGCGGCTGCGAGATTGTCGGGAACGCTGACCTGGATCTCGACGTCAGTGCCGACTGCGCGCTCCAGCAGGTCCTGCATGCCCTGAAATAGCTCTGGGAGGCTGACTGCCTGCGGCTTGAGCTCCTGGCGCCGCGCAAACGCCAGTAGGCGCTGGGTCAGCGCCGCACCGCGCTCCGCTCCTTGCGCCGCGTTGTCCAAGAGGCGGTGCGAGCGCTCATCCTCGGCCGGAAGGCGCTTCTTCAGGAGCTCCAGGCTGCCCAGCACGGCCATGAGCAGGTTGTTGAAGTCATGGGCGACCCCGCCGGTCAGGTGACCGATGGTCTCGACCTTCTGCGCCTCGAACAGCTGAGCCAGAGCCGCCTCTCGCTCCCGAGTGCGCTCCTCAACCAGGTGCTCCAAGACCTCGTTGCGGTGCTGGAGGTTCTCCTCCGCGCGCTTGCGCCCGGTGATGTCGTGAATCACGCCGCTCAGGCGAACCGGCGTACCGGAATCGTCGCGGGTCACCGCTCCGCCCGCGACGCACCATCGGAGCTCCCCGTCAGGGCGGATGATGCGGAACTCGGCGTGGTAGGCTTGCCCGGTTCGGGACGCTGTCTTGCCATCCGCGCGGACACGGTCGAGGTCCTCGGGATGGATGAGGGGCGCGACGTTCTCTGGTGTTGGGTGGAAGTAATCAGGGTCGACGCCGAAGATCCGGCAGTGCCCCCTGTCCCAGCGGTATTCGCCGGTGAGCAGATCCCACTCCCAGGAGCCCATCTCTCCGGCAGCCATGGCAAGACTGCGGCCGCGCTCGCTCTCTTGAAGCCGCTGGGCCGTGGCTTGCAGCGCAGCGGTTCGTTCCTGGACACGCCGTTCGAGTTCGGCGTTCAGGCTTTCGAGCTGACGCGTCTTTCGGTGCAACTCGACGAAGACCCTAACCTTGGCCCGCAGCACCTGCGGCTCGACGGGCACCGGCACGTAGTCGACGGCACCAGCCTCGTAGCCGCGCAGGCTGTCGAGTTCGGATACCTGCAAAGCGGAGACGAAGATCAGTGGCGTCTTGCGATAGCGCGGGTGCTCCCGGATGAGCTTCGCGAGCTCGAAACCGTCGAGGTCGGGCATGCAAACGTCGATGAGGACGAGCGCGACGTCGGTGGAGAGCAGGCAGCGGAGTGCCTCTCGGCCGGAGCCGACCTTGATCAGGTTCTCCCCGAGATCCCCCAACATGGCCTCGTAGGTGAGCAGCTTGGCCGGTTGGTCGTCGACGAGCAGGATGTTGACCTGACCAGAGGACGTGGGGACCACGGATACGGTTCTCCGCTTGGTTTCTTCCGGTCGCTTGTATGCCAAACGTGCGGGAAATGCTCGTGGGTGTCAGGCTGGTTCCGGACTGAGGCGACGAGCCGCCAACCGATTGGCTGCCTGAGCGACTACTCGGGGCTGAAGGCGGTCGGTACCGTCCCGAAGTCGGCCGGGTCACTGAGAACCCGTCGGGCGGACATGATCCTCGGCGATGCCTGCCGGCTCGCACGATTATGCGAGTGGCGGCGTCCCTGCAGAAGCACGAGGGCGAGCGGCGCGCCGAACTCGACAGGAGCCACCTGCTGCAGGAACGGCAGACGCTGATGCTCCACGAGTTGAACCATCGCGTGCGCAACACCCTGACGGCCGTGCAGTCGCTGGCCAGGCAGTCGCGCCGCGTCGACCGGCTGGAAGGCGGCATCCTCGCGCTCTCTAAGACGCACGACCTGCTGTCCGCGACGAGTGGGGCGGCGCCTCCCTGCGCGCGATGCTGGAGAACGGGCTAGCCCCCTTCCGGGACGAACAGGCGCACCGCTTCAGCCTGGACGGTCCCGTCACCACCAGGATGGCGCCGAACACGGCTGCCGGTCCCCAGAGCATCCCCCGATGAGGTGCGCGGCGAGCGTGCCCAGCACGAAGTTGATGGGACGCGCGATGGCCGTGAGCCTGATCACGCCCTGGCCGGCGGCGCGCAACTCACGGAAGTTGAGCACCAGCCCCCCCCTCGAACACCACGATGGCCACTGCAAGCCCGATCAGCGGACGCAGGTTCGGCCCGAACGCCCGGGACGGATGAAGCAGGCCCAGGATAGGGTCGACCAGGAAGCCGAGCCCCAGCAGGAGGATGATGGCTGGGATGCGGAGGCGCGCGGCGAGCACCTGAGCGGCCCCGTCGCCGGCGACGGGGCAGAGGACCGCCGTCGCGACACCTTGTTCCTTACGCTGTGAGAAGGTGCCTGCAGCCTGTGGGGCCTGACCMGTCCTTACGATTGACCGCGTGTCATGGCATTGATCTTTCGGCCCTCCAGGCTGCACCCGGGGCGTCACGAGACGTGACCTGATAGGAGCTTGAGGG